>JBATTM010000456.1:0-9510 GCA_049670545.1 Polyangiales bacterium | reverse complement strand
CCCAGGGATGGCCTCCAAAACGAGAGCGCCCAGGTCGCGACGCACGCGAAGGTTCGGTTGATCGAGGCGCTGGCTGACGCGGGGGTATCCCGCATCGAGGCGGGAAGCTTCGTGGCGCCGAAGTGGGTGCCTCAGATGGCCGACGCCGACGAGGTGTTCGGGATGATCGAGCGACGGCCCGGAGTCGTGTACTCAGGCCTCTGTCCGAATGCCCGCGGGCTGACGAGGGCCCTCGAGGCCGGAGTCGATGAAGTCGCGGTCTTCGTCAGCGCGAGCGAGACGCACAATCTCAAGAACGTGAACAAGACGATCGCGCAGACCCTTTCTGGGTTCGACGAAGTGATCGCGCCCGCAGTCGCGAAGGGCCTCCGCGTCCGTGCGTACGTATCGACGATGTGGGGATGCCCATACGAAGGAGACGTCGATCCGCGGCGCGGCCTCGAGCTCGCACGCCACTTGGTCGATCGGGGATGTTACCAAGTCTCCCTCGGCGATACGATCGGCGTCGGTACCCCGGTGCAAACACAGCGCATCGTGGACCTGTTCGGAAACGCGATGCCGCTCGATCAGATCGCGCTCCACCTCCACGATACGCGCGGAACGGCGCTCGCCAACGTGGTTGTGGGGTTGCAGATGGGCGTGACGACGTTCGACTCCTCGGTGGCCGGCCTTGGGGGGTGCCCCTTCGCGCCCGGCGCTGCCGGGAATCTCGCAACCGAAGACCTCGTGTATACGCTCCACGGGATGGGTATCGAGACCGGAATCGACCTCGACAAGCTCTGGGAGGCCGGACAGGTGGCCGAAGCGATCGTGGGGCGCGAGTTGCCAGGGAAAGTGCACCAAGCGGGCGTCCGCTCGCTTGCGAAGTAAGGGACCGAATGCCAGCCGAGGACTTGCTGCAGTACATCGATGCATCGCCAACGCCATTCCACGCGGTGGCCGAAACGGTGCGCAGGCTCGAATCACAGGGATACCGCCGCCTCGACGAAGCCGAGGCATGGGGGCTCGAACCGGGCGACAAAGTGTACGTCATCCGTGGAGGAGGCTCTCTGGCGGCGTTCCACCTCGGGGCCGTGCCGCCCCGGACCGCGGGCTTTCGGCTGATTGGCGCCCACACCGACTCCCCAAACCTCCGGGTGAAGCCAAACCCAACCCGAGTCGCGTCGGGGTACGCTCAGATCGGCATGGAGCCCTACGGAGGCGTCTTGCTCCATACGTGGCTCGACCGGGATCTATCCCTGGCGGGGCGTGTGAGTCTCGAAGACGGGACGACACGCCTGGTCGATCTCGCACGCCCTCTGCTCCGCGTGCCGTCGCTCGCCATTCATCTCAACCGCCAAGTCAACAAGACCGGGCTGCTGATCAACGCGCAGAAGCACATGGTCCCCGTGGTCGCGCTCACCGCAGACGAACCATTCGACCTGCGCAACACGGTTGCCGAGGCGCTCGACGGCGTTGACGCGGACGACATCGTCGCGTGGGATCTCATGGCCTACGACACCCAACCGGCTACGATCAGCGGGGTTGGCGACGCGTTCATCCATGCAGGTCGTCTCGACAACTTGGCGAGCTGTCACGCGGGGTGCACCGCACTTCTCGCATCGGACCAGGCTACGGAAGCCACACGAGGAATCGTCTTGTATGACCACGAAGAAGTCGGTAGCCGGAGTGCCCGCGGCGCTGCCTCCGATTTCATGCGCAGCACGCTCCAGCGGCTGGCGGGGGATCGGCCCGACGACTACCCACGGGCGATCGCCAACTCATTCCTAATCTCTGCGGACATGGCCCACGCGGTCCACCCGAATCATTCCGACGTGCACGAGCCTGAACACCAGCCAGTCCTTGGCGGAGGCCCGGTGATCAAGGTCAACGTCAATCAGGCCTACGCCACAGACAGTGCCGGCTGGGCTGCATTCGAAGGATGGGCGCAAGCCGCGGAAGTAAAGACGCAGCGCTACGTGGTGCGCTCGGACCTCGGATGCGGGAGTACGATTGGTCCCATCACCGCGGCCGAGCTCGGGATTCGCACGGTCGATGTGGGAAACCCGATGTTGTCGATGCACTCATGTCGAGAGATGGCGGCCACCTCCGATGTTCCGAGGATGATCGAGATCATGTCCAAGTTCTTCGGTGCCGGCTCATGAGTCGTGCACCCACAACACCGCCTGGCCCCCCCAACCGCCTGGGGCTCGGCAACTTGCGCGGCATGATCGCCGATCAGCTCTCCTACATGACCGAGGCAGCCGAGTACGGACCGATCGTGAATCTTCCGATCCTGTTCGAGCGATACTACTTGGTGCGGGAACCCGCACTCGTTCAGCAGGCCCTCACACAGGGCCACTCGGTGATGCGCAAGGACCGATACACACGAGAACTCAGCCGCGTGATGGGTCAAGGGCTGGTGACCAGCGACGGCGATCTCTGGCGCCGACAGCGCAAGCTGGTCGCGCAGGCCTTCATCCCACGCCGCATCCAGAGCTACGCCGGGGCAATGGTCGACGCCACAGAACGGAGCCTCGCCCTATGGTCGGACGGAGAGGCGCTGAACATCAACCGCGCGATGGGAGAGCTCACCTTGGACGTGGTTGGCCGCACGCTGTTCGACGCTGATGTGCGCGGTGAGGCCAAAGAGGTGGGCGATGCGCTCCATGTGATCAGCGAGTTCTATGCGGATCTACTCGAGAAGCCGATCGTTCCGCCGAATTGGTGGCCCTCCCCCTTGATGCGCCGGTTTCGTCGGCACGCCCACAACGTGGATGTCATCGTGCGCAAGATCATCGAAGAGCGACGGCAAAGTGGCGGGGATCGCGGCGACCTCCTGAGCGCGCTGCTCGCGGCGCAGGACGACGAAGGCGGAATGAGTGATCAGCAGCTGCGCGACGAGTGCATCACGTTGTTCTTGGCCGGGCACGAGACCACCTCGCTCGCCCTCGCGAACACGCTGTACCTGCTCTCGCGTCACCCGGACGTCGAGCAAGCGTTGTACGAAGAGGTGACGAGCACCCTCGGTACTGCGCGGGCGACTGCGGACGACGTGAGGCGACTCCCCCACACGGAGCGGGTGATCAAGGAGAGCCTACGGCTATACCCGCCCGTGTACGCGACCGGGCGAGAGGTGCTCGAACCCTACGAGCTCGGTGGGTATCGCGTCGATCCTGGAGTGACTCTTCTCTTCGTGCCGTGGGTCACCCACCGTCACCGGGACTACTTCGACGACCCACTTCGATTCGATCCGGACCGCTGGCTACCAGAACGCGCCGGGTCGCTCCATCGGTACGCGTACTTCCCGTTCGGCGGTGGTCCGCGCGTATGCATCGGGAATCACTTCGCCATGACCGAAGCCATCCTGCTGCTGGCGACGCTCACCCGAGCCTATCGATTCGAGCTACACGACGGGCAGGAACTCACGCTGCGACCGTCGGTGACACTGCGGCCTGCGCATGACCTGCAAATGACACTTCGCGCGCGCGGAAGAGATCCCGCCAAAGCAGCCTAGGCGAGCTCGAAGTCCTTGCAGAACAGCAGATCTGCGCCTGGGTCGTCGTAGCGCGACTTCCGGTGCCGATGGGTCGGGTACCCGTGCGCACAACCCGCGTCGACGTCGAACAGCACGCAGTCTTCGCAGTTCCAGCGAAGATCGAACTCCTCTCGCTGCTTCCGGAAGCGCGCGTCTTGCTCGACCTTCATCCGACGGGATGGTCGATCTTGTCGACGCGTCGCTGGTGCCGGCCTCCCTCGAAGGACGCGCCGAGAAACGCTTCGAGGATCGAAGATGCGAGGCCCGGCCCAACGATGCGCGCTCCGATGCACAATACGTTCGCGTCATTGTGCCGGCGCGCCATCTGCGCGCTGAGGACATCGCCGCAAAGCGCCGAACGGACTCCAGGGTGCCGATTCGCCGCCATCGACATGCCGATCCCCGTGCCACAAACCAACACACCGAGCCCCTTGCCTCCCGACACTGCGCGCGCCACTTCGTGCGCGTAGTCAGGATAGTCGGTGGAGTCGGCGTTGTGGGTGCCGATGTCATCGACCTCGTAGCCGAGTTCCCGGGCGACCGTGGCCAGTTGTTGCTTGAGCGCGACGCCCGCGTGGTCCGACCCGAAAATGAGCGTCTGCGCCATGGTTCAGGGACGCTGTAGCACGATCGTGCAGTTCGTTCCCCCGAAGCCGAACGAGTTGTTCACGATGGTGTGGATCTGGCGCTCTTGCGCTTCGTTCGGGACGAGGTTCATGCCGCTCGCGACCTCGTCGGGAGACCCCAAGTTGATCGTGGGTGGCAGGAGCCCATCCCGCATCCCGAGAACACAGAGGACAGGTTCGAGGCCGCCCGCGGCGCCAAGAAGATGGCCCGTCATGCTCTTCGTGCTGGACACGGCGAGCCCGTTCGTCGCGTGCGCGCCGAAGACGTTGCGGATCGCCTTGAGCTCTTCCGCGTCGCCGACGGGGGTGGAGGTCCCGTGCGCGTTGACGTAGTCGATTTGGTCAGGGTTGAGTTGAGCATCCGCGAGCGCAAGGGTCATCGCACGGCGCGCGCCTTCCGCCTCTGGGGCTGGCTGAACCATGTGATAGGCGTCTGAAGTCGCACCGTAGCCGACGATCTCGGCAAGGATGTTGGCCCCTCGAGCGATTGCGGCCTCCCGCTCTTCGAGCACGCAGATGCCCGACCCTTCGGCGGCCACGAACCCATCGCGCCCCGCATCGAACGGTCGACTCGCCGCTTCGGGATCGTCATTGCGACGCGAAAGTGCTCGCATCGAGGCGAATGCGGCAACCCCCACAGGCGTCACAGCCCCCTCTGCGCCCCCGGCAATCGCAGCGTCTATCTCGCCACGCTGGATCCAACGGAATGCGTCACCGATCGCGTGGGCGCCGGACGCGCAAGCACTCGTGTGCGTGTAGCTCGGGCCCTTGTACCCGTACTGGATCGAGACTTGGCCCGGTGCGAGATTCGAAATCACCGACGGAATGAAGTACGGGGACACGCGTCGCGGCCCCTTGTCAAAAAGCGTCTTGCACGTCAGCTCGAACACTTCGAGCGCACAGAACCCCACACCGATGAATGTGCCGACCCGTTCCTTCTGCTCGTCCGTCGGTTCGAAGTGGGCGTCTTGAATGGCTTGCGCCGATGCGCCCAGCGCGAGCTGAATGAACCGGCCGCACTCGCGCAGCTTGCGCTTTGGCATGTAGTCGAGCGGATCGAAGTCCGTGCACTCGCCGGCGATCTGGGATCCGAACTCGGTCGGGTCGAACCCCTGAATCCGTGCGATGCCGCTCTGGCCGGCCTTGATCGCATCCCAGGTCTTTTGGGTGGTCGCGCCGCAAGGGCTCACCGCGCCCACGCCCGTGATCACGACTCGTCGTGTCGACCCGTTCGCCATCGAAGCCCCGCCGCGCTAGCCCCTGCGCTCACTGATGTACGTGATCGCGTCTTGGACGGTTCGAATCTTCTCGGTGTCCTCGTCGTCGATGTCGATCTCGAACTGCTCCTCGAAAGCAAGGACCAACTCGACGATTGCGAGCGAGTCTGCCTTGAGGTTGTCGATGAAGCTGTCGGTTTCTTTGATTTCGGCCTGATCGACGTCGAGCTGCTGCGACACGATCTCTTTGACCTTTTCGGCGATATCCATGTGCTCCTCCGTCACGTCGTTAGACGTGCATGCCTCCGTTGACCCGGACCACTTGTCCGGTGATATAGCTCGCTTCGTCGCTCGCCAAAAACACAACCGCTGCCGCGACCTCTTCGGGGCGTCCGACTCGCCCGAGGGGCGTCTGGTCGATGATTCCCTGATGGGCGGCCTCAGGGAGCTCCGAAGTCATGTCTGTCTCGATGAATCCGGGCGAGATCGCGTTCACGGTGATACCGCGAGAGGCGTACTCGCGAGCCAATGTGCGCGTCACGCCTAGCAGCGCCGCCTTGGATGCCGAATAGACGACCTGCCCCGGGTTGCCGGACTCGGCCACCACGCTCGATAGATTGATGATCCGTCCGTGCCGTTTTCGCATCATCGACTTGATACACGCCTTGGCACAGAACAGGGCCCCATTGACGTTCGTGGCCCACGTGGTCTCGAGGTCCTTTGCCGACACTCGTAACAACAGCTGGTCGATCGAGATTCCCGCGTTGTTGACGAGGACGTCGATCTTGCCGTGTTTCTGAGAGGTTTGCTTGATCGCGGCGTCGACCGCATCGGGGTCGGCAACGTCGAATCGGAGGGTCTCCCCCTGCCCGCCCGCTTCGGTGACCAAACGGAGCGTCTCGTTTGCCGCATCTTCGTTCGAGCGAAAATTGATGACGACAAGCGCACCTGCTTCGGCCAGAGCCACACAGGTCGCTCGACCGATGCCACGCGACCCCCCAGTCACGATGGCAATTTTCCCCGCGAGGTCGAACACGACTATTCGAGCTCTTCGGCTTTGCCTTCGATGACCTGGCGACCTTTGTAGTGGCCGCACGCGGGACAGGCACGGTGCGGAAGCATCACGTCGCCACAGTTCGGGCATGCCGCCACGTTCGGGGCGGTGACTTTGTCGTGATGGGCACGCCGCTGGTCGCGCTTCATCGGGCTTGTTCTGCGCTTCGGAACTGCCACGGGACTACTCCTCTTCGTTCTTGAGCTCTTCCTTGAGCTTCAGTAGGGGCGCGAATCGCCCGTCCGGCGCCGAGGCGCCAAAAACTTCGTCTGGGGGCCGCACATGCGAGGGGACCGCGATACCTTCGCAATCTTCGGCGCAGAGCGGCTTCATGGGGGCCTCGAGCAGCAAGTGCTCGCGAATCATCGGGTCGAGGATGATCTCGCTTCCCCCGTAGTAGTCTCGGGCCATCTCGTCGAGCCGAACCTCCACCTCATCCTGGCCAGCCGGCCGGGTTTGCTCGGGGCTGTAGAGGGCGGAAAGGGCGAGATCAACCTGCATCGGCACGTCGTCGAGGCAGCGCGCGCAGGTTGCCAAAAGACTCGCGTCGACGTGACTCTGCACAAAAACGTCGGTGCCACTGCGTTGGGCGTGGACTTGCAGGGCTCCCCGACTACTTGTGGGACGCAACTCGGTTTGCTCCAGCGCGCTGGACAACCAATCGGGGTCGATCGCGAAGTTCCAATCCTTGCCGGACTCGTCGAGATCCTGAATTTGGAGGACAAAATTGGGCATCGAAGCGCACGCACCTGGCTCCCGCGCAGCCCGTTTTGGGGCCAGGAGAGGCGCTACTATTCAGTGGCCGTCGAGGGCTGTCAAGCGGGGTGCTACCACCCCCGTCACGCTCGTTAACTGGTTGTAATGCGCCGGGTTTTGAGCGTGAGATTGGACACGGGACGGAAGGTCTGGCGTTGCGGCGGGCACGGGCCTCGGGACCCATGCAGGGCAGGCGCGCGTCGTGTAAGCGTCGGGACAGGGGCTCACGTGGAGGCAGCCTCCAACGCTGCACGGCTGCAGCAGATCCCTGCCTTCGGGGCGTCCAGGTCGCCATTCTGCAGGACCGTGATAGCTTTTGCCCCCATGTCAGACGATTTTCGACGCTTTTCCGGAACCTCCACATACCTGACCAGCGAGGCCCTCGAGTCCGCCGTCAACACGGCCATCGTCCTCGAGCGTCCGCTCCTGGTACGGGGGGAGCCGGGGACCGGCAAGACCCTGCTGGCGGAGGCTGTATCCGAGGCGCTCGGCATGCGGCTGATTCGGTGGAACATCCGGAGCACCACGCTCGCTCAGCACGGGCTCTACCTCTACGATACCGTCCAGCGTCTCTACGACTCCCGGTTTGGTGACAAAGATGTCAACGACATCACGCAATACATCAAGCTTGGGCCCATGGGCGAAGCCTTCGACGCCGCCGAGCGTGTGGTCCTCCTGATCGACGAAATCGACAAGGCCGATGTCGAGTTTCCGAACGACCTCCTCAACGAGCTCGACCGGATGCAGTTCCACATCGACGAAACACAGCAGGACATCGTCGCCAAGCAGCGGCCGGTGGTGCTGATCACGAGCAACGCAGAAAAAGAACTGCCCGATGCGTTCCTTCGGCGCTGCGTGTTCCACTTCATCGACTTTCCGACGCCCGAGCTGATGCAGGACATCGTCCGAGTGCACCATCCGAAGATTCAAGAGAACCTCATCGAACAAGCGTTGAAGACGTTCTACGAGATTCGCGGCATGCAGCGCTTGCGAAAGCGCCCAAGCACGAGCGAGTTGGTCGACTGGATCACCGTGTTGCAGCGTGCGGGCATCGACAACGTCAAGCTCGAAGAGAACCTTCCCTTCTTGGGCGCGCTGCTCAAGAAGGAGCAAGACCTCGTCGCCTACGCCGACCAGCTGTCGGGCGGCAGGCAGTGGAGAAGCTGAGATTCTAGTTCCTTTCATGTACGAGCTACGCGGCCGGGGTGTCCCTGTGGGGGCGCAGGAAGTGCTCGCGCTCGCCCAAGCCCTGAAGGCGGGGCTTCATGAAAGTTCACTCGACGGCTTCTACAACGTGGCCCGCTCCGTGATGATTCACAGCGAGGCGCACCTCGATTCGTTCGACGAAGCGTTCCTTTCGTTCTTCAAGGGCGTGGAGATCGAGTCGAAGAAACTCAAAGACGAACTTTGGGACTGGCTTCAGGAAGCCAAAGAGAACATGGGCGAGCTCACCGAAGAGCAGCGCCAATTCGTCGAGGGCCTCGACCTCGACGAGTTGCGCAAGATGTTCGAAGAGCGACTCGCCGAGCAAGACGAAGAACACCATGGCGGCAACAAGTGGATCGGCACCGGTGGCACGTCCCCGTTTGGCCATGGGGGCCGCTCGCCCAAAGGCTTTCGCATCGGTGGATCCGGGGGCGGACGAAGCGCCGTCAAGGTCGCCGACGCGCGGCTCTATCGCCCGTACCGACAGGATCTGACCCTCGATGTCCGCCAAATGCAGGTCGCGCTGCGCAAGTTGCGCGCCTTCGCACGCGAGGGGGGCGAAGAGGAACTCGACCTCGAAGGGACGATCGACGCCACCGCGCAGAATGCGGGCGAGCTCGAAGTCGTCACGCGACCGCCGCGGCGCCACAACACGCGTATCATCTTGATGATGGATGTGGGCGGCTCGATGGATCCGTTCGCGCATCTTTGTTCGCGCTTGTTTTCTGCCGCCAAGAAGTCTTCCCACTTCAAAGAGCTCCGAACGTACTACTTCCACAACTGCGTCTACGGTCACGTGTACGAAACCGAGCGCTTCGACAAACCCGTCCGTGTCCGCGACTTGGTCCACGAAGCGGGCTCGCACTACAAGCTCATCGTGGTCGGCGACGCGTTGATGGCGCCCTACGAACTCCTCGCCGCAGGTGGCTCGCTCGACCTCGGCGACGACCGAGGCATTGAAGGCCTCCAGTGGCTCATGATGCTCAGCCAACACTTCCACCGGAGCATTTGGCTCAACCCCGAGCCCCAGCGCTACTGGAACGGCAACACGATCGAGTACGTCCGCCAGGTCTTCGATATGTTCCCCCTCACCCTCGAAGGCCTCGGCGAAGGCGTCAGCCACCTCCTCAAAGG
>JBATTM010000455.1:0-18781 GCA_049670545.1 Polyangiales bacterium | reverse complement strand
AGCACGACCTCAAGCAGATCGAGGAAACCTGTCAGGCGGTCGCACAGCTCGTCGGGATGGGGATCGAGGTTCACCAAGAGGTCCACGGCGGTCCCCCGGTGCTGTTCGCGTTGCTGATGTTCACGGAGGGCTCTGAAGGCTGGGCAACGTATGCGTCGAACGCTCAGCGTGAGGACATGATCCGGGCGCTCGAAGAGATGGCAGCGAAGCTCAAGAAGGGATTGGACAGACACGGATGAGCTGGGGCGTGAATTTCATACTCGAAGAGGACGTGCGGTTTCAGTCTTTCATTCTGACTGCCGTCGCTCTTGAGCGCGTGCCCATCGTTGCGATCAGTCCGGGCGACAACGAGTTGATGACTGCGAGCTGCGGGGCCTTCCGATGGCGCATGGCTGTGACTTACGAAACGATCACCCAGCGTCGCAGCACCGACCCGATCGAGATCGCACACGTATTCCACGACTTGATGGAGCGCGAGATCAGAGAGCCCGGCATGGTCGAGATCGTGAGACGTGCGTGGCGCGACAGGTGGCCAACCTTGGTGCCGCACAGGCTCCCGCCCTGGCGACCCGACTACTGCCGAAGCTTCCGTGACTTCACGCGCGACAGGTTCCAGCAGTCGTTCATCGACGACGTGCGCCGCGACTCGCCGGGGTACTCACCGGCCTCGTCCTACCAGCAGCGCCCGCGCCCCAGGACGTTCGACGACGTGGCGGTTGAAGCTGTCGTCGATGAGATGCGACCCGACCACGAGGCGATCCGGCTGCGCGCGTCGATCCAAGACCACATCGAGAGACACGGCGAAGCTGTGGCGCGTTCGCTCATCGGCGGACACCAGACTCGCGATCGGACGGCCGGGGGTGAGAAGATCGACCGACCGCGATCGCTGGCGCAACCCAACACCAAGCTGCCGAGCTACCGCCCGGTATGAGGGGAGAGCGAACTATGGAGCTGACTGCAGAGAACGTGAAGGCGACGCTTGACCATTGCCTGTTCGGCGAGATGCCGGAGCCGGGCACGGAGTTCATCCGAGCTGAGGGGATCATACGCACGGCCGTGTTCCACCCCGACAGGCTCGAAGAGAAGCGCGAGGACGTCCGATCGATGCTGATGCAGCTCCCGGTCGAGTTCATCGAGAAGACCGACGACGCACCCGAGGGCGCGGGTGGCGGCTGGTCGTTCCTGAACGCCTGCCTTCGAGCTGACGGCGTGCACTGGGGCGAGCACCCGTGGATGGACGCCCTGTTCATGCTCGGCGCCGGGCTCGGCTTGGCAGCGAACCTCATGGAAGGCGTGCCGAAGAATGTCCTGCCCGGCGGGATGCCATACTACGTGGTGTTGATGAAACCAAGGAACGTGGCGCGATCCACGATGGAGGGAAGTGATGTCTGACACGCCGAACGTCGCGATGATCGGTCTGTCCTGCGGGTGTCGACTCGTGGGCAATCGAGAGATGAACGTGATGCGCGTCTACACATGCGAGCACGGGGATCGTTGCTCGCACGTCGGATTGCTGAAGCGACAAGAGAAGGCTGGAATCGGCGAACTGCCCGTGAAGGTCATAACCCAGGACGACCCCGAGTGGGTCGCTCCGTAACGAGGAGAGACGAAGATGAACAAGGGATTCACGATCGTGACGACCCTGCTTGCATCGCTGATCGTAGCTGGAAGTGCAGGTGCGGCGCCGTTGCCGTTCTACTGGCCGAGGGTTCTGTCGATCGGTTGGGCTGGCCCGCTAGTGCCGGGCTTTCAGGACAGGACGTTCATGACTCAGCACGGAGTCGAGCACGAGATCAACCTGTACGGCGATCCTTCCTACTTGGACTTGTTCGATGCGGAGTTCGTTGACGGGCAGGTGACATACGGCGAAGGCTTCATGTTGATCGACCTGAACGTGGAGAGTCGGGGAAGGCTGCAGGCCGGTTCGGACATGTGGACGAATCCGTTCAACAGCAGAGTCGAGCGCTACACGTCCTACATCTTCGACTTCACGAATTCGTACCAGTGGCCCTACTACATCGAAGCCAACGTGGACCTCGATCAGTGGGACCACCTTCACCCGAACAATCACCGCACGGAGCCGACGCTGGTCGAGGTCAAGATCACCGTGACCGACGTGACGGATGGAGAGATCGACCTTCGGCGACACGTGATCTTCGAGGCGACGAACGGAACGCTGTCTTTCCACGGCCAAGCCATCGGTGAGTATTTCAGTCCCGACAAGCCTGAGGGCGTGTCGCACTACGAGTGGGACACCTTGCATCTCCCGACCGCGCTCGATGGTGAAGCGGTCTTCTTGACGAACGAGTCGATGATCGGTCAGGGCGCGTGGGAGCTGACTCCGGGGCATCAGTACGAGGTCGAGATGCTCTGCTCGGTCGACACGCCCATCTGGCCGCCGAGCTGGGACTACGGAGGGATGGCGCGATGCGATCAGCTCTTCCGATTGCCGGAGCCGTCGAGCGCTTCGATGCTCGTGACCGGCGTGGTCGCGCTCGCTCTACTCGCGAGGCGTCGGAAGGGGCGCGCTCTACTCGCCAGCGTGGCGATCGCTTCGACCGTCGCGTGCGACAGGGGCGACGGTGACGACTGCTACAGCACGCCACCGGGTGAGACGATCGAGATGCTGAGCGCTCGCTACGTCATCGCGAACTGCACGAACAGCTTCTCGCAGTTCGAGTCGGGCGACCTCGCGGTGCCGGGCGTTCACGAGTACGGGTCAACGCCGGAGGGACAATGGATGCAGTGCCCGAGCTTCGTCGAGGTCGGCCCGGCGACGATCGACGCTGGCGAGATTGAGATTGACTACACGCTGGCCGTCAAGGGGAACCGACCGAACCCACTCACGAACAACTTCTCGCAGCGCGTCAACTTCTTCGCGCACGTCCCGGTCACGCTGACCGCTGAAGCGGGATCGACGATGGACGGCCAAGGCGTCGCGGAGTTCGGCAACTTCATCGGCTTCGAGATCCTTCAGCTCCCGATCGAACGAAGCGGGCGCACCGGCAACCCATACGCCGACGCGATCGTCAGCCTGTACGAGCAGCGCTGGCGCGACCCCGCGCCGTGGCCCCGCTACCCAGCGCCTCCGGGTCGGACGCTCGCTCAGGACACGCACATCCCAGCCGAAACGTTCGAGCTACCGGCCGGGCACGAGTACACACTTGTCACGGTGGCTCGCTCGAACGGCTATGAGCGAGACATCGACAACGAGGACGTGGATGTCGTCATCGACGGATTCGCGTCATTCAAGCTGGAGGCAGGCAAGCCCCAGCAGTGCTCTCGATGAGAGCGAAAGGAGCAAGGACGATGGAAAGCAAGAAACGGAGTCGCGGCTACTGGCTGCTGGAGTTAACTGTGGTGGTGCTGCTCGCGCTGTTCGCGTTCGCCACGATCCAAGCTGGCTTCGCAAGTGCGGAGATCGGCGATGAGTTCAACTTGACGTTCACGTACTGCGGCGACATCGCAGGTGCGGACAGAGAGAACGACACGTGTTGGATCGAGCCAACCGACATCGGCGGGCGTGAGCGCTACTCGGACACGACGGTCTTCATCGACGGCGAGTTGACATACCCAGACTTCCCATTCGAGCATGGGCCGAACCGGCTCTATGAGGGGATGTTCACCGTGGTCTATGACCAGCGGTGGTTCTCGCAGCCGCGCGGGCGGATGGTCTTCCCGACACTGTTCCCTGAGATGTTCGAGTTCAGCTGCATCGAAGCTCCGGTCATCGATAACTGGGTCAGGGCTGAATGCTACTTCTACGACAACACGCCGTGGGATGAAGGTCTGCCGATCGTTGATGGTGCTGAGCTGGCCATCGACCTATACGCGCACGGGCGACTCGGTAACACGATCATCGCCTACCCGCCGTTCGGCACGTCGCAATACGGGCACCGAAACGAGCTGGCGTGGATCCATTACGAGTACCACCCGGGCGGTGGCATCAGGATCGGCGACTGGAAGCGTATAGGGCCCGAGCTGGACGTGGAGGTCGTACCGGCCCCCGAGCCCGGATCGCTCGCGATGCTCGCCAGCGGGGGCGCTCTGCTCGTCACGCTCGCACGTCGAAAGGCGAGAGCGTGACGGCTCCGTGGAGGCGCGAGCCTTCGCAGCCCGAGCCCCGTCCGCTCTGGTCGCTGTTCGCAGCGCTCTGGGTGGTCGTGGGTCTCGGGCTCGTGGCCTTCTGGCTCGCGGTCGTCATCTGGCTATGGGGGGCGGCGACCGTCTACTCTGTCCGCTGGTTCGACTATGTGAACGGCTTGCTGTTCTGACGAAGGAGAGAACGCGATGCACGAGCGACTGATCTATGCGCTTGGCCACCCTTGCTTCGAGGCCGAAGAGACCGCGCACCCGCAGTACATGGACCTGCCCGCGCCGAACCTCGCGCGGATCGTCACGGTCAACTCTGGGTTCGAGTGACAGGTCAACTTCAATGGACGGCCCGTGTGGCACGTCTCGGTTTCATGGCAAACGGGAACGGGTCCGAAGCTGCTGGCAGACCTACCCGCTCTGAACAAGCGCAAGATGCAACGACTGATCGACGTGACGCTGAAGTCGGTCGGTGAGGGTGAGCCGTTCTACTTCCAGCAGGAGTACGCGCGGATCACGATACAGATGCGGAAGCTGCTCTCGATGTCCGAGATCGCTTTGCTGCCGCAGGACAAGCTGCCGCCGATGTGGCGGGACCACGGAGTGCTGATCGATGGCTAAAGGAGATCCCGACGCGATCACGCAGACCGCGTTTGATCTGGGAGTTGCTATGGGGCTTGCCCAGCGCCACCACGACGAGCACCGGGCCGAGTGCATTGGTCCGACCACAAATCTTTGCGCTGAATGTCGCGGCTACTCGATGATGACCGACGTGCTCGAAGCCCGGGTCAAGGCTGAGAGCAATGGGTGGGGGTCAAGATGAGTGACGACCGATTCGTCATGCAGAACGGGAAGCACGCGGGCGAACCGATCACGCGCGTGCCGCCCGACGATCTGAAGTGGATGGTGAACGCAGGGCATCGCAACGCGGAAGAAGCTGCGAAGGAGATGGAGCGGCGCGGCACCGTGACGCCGACGCTCGACCTGAGCGGTCACGCGATCGATCGCGCTTCGCTTCGCCTCTGGCGTCAGTACAAGGAAACCCGAAGCGAGGGCGAGGGCCTGTGGTCCTGGCTCGCACGCATCGCAGCGAAGGCGCTCGACGGTCGAACGCCGGACGAACAGGGCAGGGTCAACTACGCGGGCATCCGCTTCGTCTTCGCGACCGAGGGCAAGTGGCCCGTGCTGAAGAGCGTGATGCCGCTCAAGAACGGGAGCGCTGGTGGCTGAGTCGCTGACCTACTTCACGGCCGACCTACACTTCGGCCACGCCAACATCATCAAGTTCTGTCAGCGCCCCTGGAAGACTGCCGACGAGATGGACGCCGGTCTGATCGAGCGCTGGAACGAGGTCGTGACCGAGAAGGATGAGGTCTGGATCTTGGGCGACGTGGCGATGGGGAACTGGCGCAAGGCGGTCTCGTGCCTCGTCCAGCTCGTCGGGCGCAAGCACCTGATCATCGGGAATCACGACGCCGCGCTCATCAGGAAGGGCGGATTCCTCGACTGCTTCGAGACCGTCGACAACCTGCGAACGATCAAGGTGCCTGACGAGGACGCGCCGGGGAAGCGGCGACACGTCGTGCTCTGCCACTACCCGCTCGCGGTCTGGGATCGCTCGCACCACGGCACGTACCACCTGCACGGCCATTGCCACGCCTCGATGATGAGACCCGTCTACGGGCGCCGTCTGGACGTGGGCGTCGACGCTTGGGACTACGCGCCGGTCAGCTACTCGCGCGTGAGCAACCTGCTGTCGCATCGAAAGCCCGCGACGCCCGATCACCACTACACGCCGAAGGAGCGCTGATGGCACGAGAGCTGAAGGTGTATCGGTGGATCGAGACCGCGCAAGGCGCTGCGGAGAACGAGATCGCGAACCGGAACCACGACGGGAACCATCGACGGCAGATGACGGCCGTGTGCGCCGCGTACAGCAAAGCCGAGGTCGGTCGAGCTGCTGGCGAGCCCCCGCGCCGACTCTGGAATCTCGGAGCCACGGGCAACACGCTCGACTGCGAGGTTGCGATGGCGAAGCCCGGCGTGGTCTTCATCGCCCCGCTCGATCGCATTCGATCGACCGAGGACTACTTCGAGCGAGAGGCGTGATGGGATTCCCGATGCGAGGGGACAACTTCGAGGTCGTCAGCGTCCCGCTCGCCGAGTACGAGCGCGTGACCGGCAAGCTCGATGAGGTCGTGTCGACCATAGGGGAGCTGATGAAGTCGATCGACGAGAAGCCACTGCAGACAGCAATCGCGCTGCTGCGAATACGAGAGGAGAGCTGAAGATGACCCTGATGCTGAACGCTGAGCGCCGATACATCCAGGCGTTGCCATTCACGAAAGTCGCCGTGATCCAACACCACGGCGGGTACGAGATCACGAAGGGGAGCGCGACACGCTGGCCGCGCAAGGAGGGTAAGGAGCTGGTCGCCGTCGTCGACAACGGCGCCTTCGATGCTGCGGTCTGGGTTCAGGACCAGCGCGATCACGACGACGTGATGAGAGAGTTCACGCGCCCGATTCGGTTCTTCGAGATCGCATCCGAGGAGCTGACCGACGCCGAGGTCGCGCCCGACAACATGGCGCGCGCTGCGAGCGATCAAGAAGCGGAGGTCGGCTGATGAACCAGCTCGACATGATCGAATCGATCAAGCAGCGAGAGAGCGCAGTGAAGCGATCGGACGAAGGCGCGAACCCGGGCTGGAAGGACGAAGCCTACGATGCCGTGATGGCAGTCGCGAGAGCGCGCGACACGTTCACGTCCGATCACGTCTGGCAGGTACTCGGGGAGGGCGGTACGCGAGACCCGCGCGCGCTCGGCCCGGTCATGCGGCGAGTCGAGCGTGACGGCTACATCGCTGCCACCGATGGGTGGGCACTCTGCCTGCGACCGTCTCGACATCGCGCGCCGGTTCGAGTCTGGCGCTCGCTCGTAAGGAAGGGGGGAAGCTGATGCCCTGCGACGCAAGCCACATGGAGCCGACCGCGCTCGAACGCGAAGCGAAGCTGCTCGGCGAACTGATCGTTGACGTGTCGAACATCCTCGGCGGACGCGCGCCCGACTGGGCAAGCGAAGGCGCGCGCGACCAATATGGGCACGGCGTCCTCGAACGAATCGATCAGGCGACGAAGATGCTGTGCAAGCTCATGCCGAACGTGCCGGATGCGATCCTGTACGACGGTCGGAGCAGACGCTCGCGCCGACTCGCCGACTGGTGGGACACGCACCAAGAGGAGGACCGGCGCAAGCTGGAGAATCTGAGACTCGCCGCCAGTCGCGATGTCGCCGAACGCGAGCTGAAGACCGTCCTCGATGACCTGCACGTCGAACAGATCCGAGAGCTGACGCGACTCGCGAAGCGCATGGACGGGGAGGAGCCGAAGGGATGAGAACCAACGAGCGACGACACTACGCCCCGGTGCACGAGGATGGGTCGACGCTTCCGATCGGGTACGTGCAGATCAAGCACGCCGGTCGCGTCGGCCCGGTCGAGTCGCCTGCCAAGATCATGCGAGACAACGCGAGCGCGGAGGGCGACTGCAAGCTGAGCTTCCACGCGAGCGAGACGGCCGCGATGCTGCTGGCGCGCAAGGACGCGCTGGAGGACGCGCTCGATGCCCTTGATCTGATGTACTCGGCGTGGGACGCGCTGATGCCGAATCTCAAGAACGGGGTCGTGCAGGACTACGCGCTCGTGCTCACCGATGCCCCGCTCGCCGCGACCGAGATCATGCGCGAGTGCGGGCGCACGCCGAAAGTATCCGGCTCGTGAAGACTCGAATCGGCAACGCCAGCGAGTTCGTGGAGGGGCGACCGACGCGCACGTACCGAAGCCACCGGAAGCGACCCGTGAAGCTCTCGGGCTACGTGTACTGCGACTTGCAAGGCGAGGTCCACGCCGACACGCTCGACCCATACGACTACGGACCACCCGAAGGGACCGGGCAGGACTCGCGCTGCAAGCCCGAAGATCATCGGCCGGTCTGGATCTGGGCGGCTCCCGTCGAAGGCAAGTTCTGAAACCCGGTCCAATCTGATCTGGACTGGGTTTAGGCACGGCTGCCAGACCTCAAAAAAACGATCACTCCGCAGCCGCGACTCGATCTGACTAGCGCGGTCCAGCAGCGAGTCGCATACTGACCCTGATTCCTCGATGAACCCCGGGGCGCCTCCCGGTGATTCAACTGCTGTGTCGAGGACTTACGGGGAACACTGATGTCGCAGAAGCGCCGATGGTCTGACAAGGACCGCGACAATGTTGTGCGGATGGTCGCCCTGAACGCGACTCACCCCGAGATCGCCAAGAAGCTCAAGACGAGCGTGAGCAGCCTCCGGCGTCACTTCGCCGACGTGCTGGAGCCCCGCAAGGACGGCCCGCCGCCTCACCAGTTCACGGATGCCGAGCGCGCGTCTGCCATCGCGATGTCGAGCTACGGGATTAGTCAGGCTGAGATTGCCCAGGTACTGGGGGTGTCGAAGACCACGCTGCTGAAGCACCTCAAGGACGATCTGGCCAAGGCTCCGACGCAGGCGAACGCGAACGTGGCCCGCGCGCTCTACCGGAACGCGACCCGAGAGGGCAACACCCAGGCTCAGGTGTTCTGGATGAAGGCCCGAGCGAACTGGAAGGACCGGCTGGACGTGTCCGGTGGTGTGGGGGTGAACGCCAACGTCACGCACTCGCACCAGCTCGACCTCGTGTCGCTCGCGCGGTCGCTCTCACCCGAGGGACGCGCTGCCCTGCGGGTCGTGGTCGAGGAGCTGCACGCGCTTCAGACGCCGGAGCGTGTAGACTCTGGTGGCCAAGCCATTGACATCGTTCCTGAATCATCCCGGGTGGCCTCGTGAAGAAGATGCCCTGCGAATTGAACTGCACAGCCTGTGGGCTTGAGCCCCGGCGTGCGCGCGACCAGCGCCTCTGCCGATCCTGTCACGCCGCCGAGATGCGTCGACAGCGTGCGAAGCCTCGCCCGTGTCCGCACTGCGGGCTCGACTCTCGCGTGAACGTTCCACGGGGAACGCCCGTGCCCGTCAGTGTCGTCGCAGGCTCCCAGGGACAGGGCGTGTGAGCGTCGGAGCTACGCCGGGGGGCGAGGGGGGCCCCGATCCCTTTGAGGCTCTCCTGGGCGATCCTACGGCGTCACTTCGCGCTCTCGATGCCGTTGACGCCGAGGGCTCGCTTCGAGACTACGTGAAGGTCGTGTGGCCCGTGATCGAGCCGGGCAGCCAGTACATCCCGGGCTGGCCTGTCGACGCGATCTGCGAACACCTCGAAGCTGTGACGGCCGGTCAGATCAAGCGTCTGGTCATCAACGTCCCGCCCGGCTGCATGAAGTCTCTGCTGACCGAAGTGCTATGGCCGAGCTGGGAGTGGGGGCCAAGGAACCTCCCGGCGACTCGCTACGTGTGCAGCTCGTACTCGGACAAGCTCACGATCCGAGACAACCTTCGAGCCCGGCGCATCATCCAGAGCGAGCACTACCAAGAGCTGTGGGGCGATCGCTTCGCTCTGACGAAAGACCAGAACGCCAAGCTCAAGTTCGAGAACGACAAGACAGGCTTCAAGCTCGCCACGTCGGTCGGCGGGCTCGGCACAGGCGAGCGTGGCAACCGCTTCGTGATCGACGACCCGCACAACGTCCAAGAGGGCGAGTCGGTCAAGAAGCGTGAGACGGCGCTCTACTGGTTCGCCAACGTCGTGCCCACCCGAATCATCTCGGGCGAGGAGTCGGCGATCATCGTCATCATGCAGCGCGTCCACGGCCAAGACGTGTCCGGCCTGATCTTGAAGGAGGAGCTGGGATACGAGTGGCTGTGCCTGCCGATGGAGTACGAGGAGCGACACAGGTGCTTCACGAGCGTCCCGCGAGCTGACGTGATCCCAGAGCGAGTCACGAAGCTGATGCGCGAGAGCGAGCCCATCCCGCGCTGGGTGAACGAGGCCGAGCTTGCCGAGGAGGCTGAGCAAGCGCCGTTGCCCCCTGACTATGAGCCGAAGTTCAAGGAGATGTACCCACAGGATCGCCGCGAGATCGAGGGCGACCTACTCTGGCCCGATCGCTTCTCCAAGCACCATCTCGAAGAGGAGCTGAAGCCGCAGCTCCGATCGTGGGGTGGCACCTACGCTGAGGCTGGGCAGCTACAGCAGCGACCGGCTCCACGCGAGGGCGGCATGATGCAGCGAGCAGACTTCCAGATCATCGACACGCTCCCGAGCCGAGGCCGCTGGGTCCGTGGCTGGGACTTCGCCTCATCGACGAACGCCAATGCGAAG
Organism: Polyangiales bacterium; assembly: GCA_049670545.1. Lineage (GTDB taxonomy): Bacteria > Myxococcota_A > Polyangia > Polyangiales > Houyiibacteriaceae > SG8-38. The sequence continues at coordinate 8,409 of JBATTM010000455.1, read as the reverse complement.
TTCAGCGTGGGCCTGAAGATGGGCCTGTGCGACGGTCGCATCGTGATCGCAGACGTGCGGCGCAAGCGCGTGACGCCGGGGCAGCTCGAAGACCTGATCGTGTCGTGCTGCGAGCTGGACGGACTCGACTGCGAACAGGATATGCCGCAAGACCCTGGGCAGGCCGGGAAGTACCAGAAGGCGGGCATCGCGAAACTGCTCCACGGCCACAACTTCCACTTCTCGCCCGAGATCGGATCGAAGCCTGATCGAGCGAAAGGCTTTGCAGCTCAGGTCGAAGGGCATAACGTGTACTTGCTCAGAGCCCCCTGGAACGACACATTCATCAACGAGGCGTGCCTGTTCCCGAACGGTGAGTTCTCGGATCAGATCGATGCCGCTTCAAGATCGTATGGGCGACTGCTCGTGCGAAAGCCGAAACGGATCGGACGCGCTCCGATGGTCGTCGGCGCCACCGGGGGATAGGTGATGACAGCACCCGTTACATCGATCAACGATCCCTCGATCACTCGCACGCGCGTTCGCCCGAACACGACAGAGGGCGTGCCCGGCATGTCCTTCTTCGGCGGGTACATCAACCGCGACGAGAAGAATGCGAAGCTCACCGGGCCCGAGCGCTACACAACGTTCAGCGATCTGATCGCGAACACATCGATCATCGCAGCGGGCGTCCGGTACTACCTGAACCTCATCTCGAAGGCGGGCTGGACCGTTCAGCCTGCGACAGTCGATGGCGTCCGCAAGCAGAAGATGGCCGATGAGATGGCCGACATCGTTGACGACATCATCAACGACATGCGACGCCCGTGGCATCGCGTCGTTCGTCGCGCTGCGATGTACCGATTCTATGGCTTCAGCATTCAAGAGTGGACGGCCAAGAAGCGCGAGGACGGCGTGATCGGTTTCCTAGACATCGCGCCACGACCGCAGCACACGATCGAGCAGTGGGATCTTGAGACGGACGGCACCGTGCTCGGCATGGTCCAGCGCTCTCCGCAGGACGGTCATCGCATCTACCTGAACCGGGGCAAGGTCGTCTACATGGTCGAGGACTCGATCAGCGACAACCCGGAAGGGCTCGGGCTACTTCGACACATGGTCGATGCGAATCAGCGGCTGAAGCTGTTCGAGAAGCTTGAGTCCTACTCGTTCGAAACCGACCTTCGCGGCATCCCGATCATCAAGGGTCCGTTCGCTGCGATCGAAGACGAAGTGCGCGCCGGTACTCTCACACGCGAAGACGCGAACAAGATGATCTTGCCTATGCAGTCGTTCATCGAGAACCACATCAAGAGCCCGACACGCGGCTTGCTGCTCGACTCCGAGCCCTATCGTGACGAGGGCGAGTCGGCTGCTCCGAGTGCCGTGGCGCAATGGCAGTTCGAAGTCGCGAACGGCGGCGAGCAGGGCTTGGGCGAAGTCGCACAAGCGATCGAACGACTCACGCGCGAGCTTGCGAGGATCATGGGTGTCGAGGGCTTGCTGCTCGGAGGTTCCAACGTCGGGTCGCTCGCACTCTCGCAGGACAAGTCGCAAACGTTCGGGCTCATCATCGATAGCTCGCTGACCGAGCTGACAGAGCAGTTTCAACAGGACATCATCGATCCGCTCTGGGCGCTCAACGGCTGGGACGATGAGCTGCGGCCGACGTTCAAGACCGAGCAGGTTCAGTACCGCGACGTGAACCAGATCACCCAAGCGCTTAGCGACATCGCGACTGCTGGCGCTCCGCTCGACCCGGACTGGGAAGGGCTCAACACGCTGATGGATCTTCTCGGCCTGCCGAAGATCGATCTTGAAGCGCGAGCGATCGATGCAGCCCTGCCCGAAGACGATCCCGCGCCGCCCGAGCCTGAGGGTGACGAGATCGACGAAGAGGACGAGGTCGTGCCGGACGATGAAGAGATTGATGAGGAGGACGACCAATGAACGCTGGCGATAACTTCCGAAGCGGCGCCGGGCTCGCATACCTGAATCTTGTCACGCCGACTCTCCCGGCGAACCTCTACGCTGCACTGTTCACCGATAGCGTGACGGTCGCAGGTGTCGGCACAGAGGTATCCGGTGGCAGCTACGCACGTCAGGTACTCCCGGCTGCGGCGTTCACTCAGACGGGCGGCAACGTCTACTCGCTCACCTCTGATCTGTTCTTTCCGCAAGCGACGGCGAACTGGGGAACGATCGTCAGCGTGTGCATCACGTCGGCTTCGGTCGGCGCTCTCGCGGGTACGCTCTCTGCGTTCGGCGACCTCGACTCGACGGTCACGATCAACACGAGCGACACGTTCCGGCTCGTGGGTGGAACCGGCTTCGTCCTGACGATCACGTAGGCGACGGCGATGCCCCAAGAGATCCGAGTCCAGCGATTCACGTTGGTCGTCCTCGCTGGCCAGACATTCGCGAACGTCGGAATCACGATCCCGCTGCTGGACGTGACCAAGGCGTTCGTGAAGCTCACGGGCACACAGGACTACTCGCCCACGCCAACGCTGGGCACCGCCGTATCTCAGACCGTCATCCAAGACTCGGCCGTCGTCTCGATTCTCAGCACGACCCAGGTCAACGTCACGTTCGCCGATCCGGGCACGTTCAAGACGATCACCTATGAGGTCTGGGAGTACGTCGGCGCTCCCGGTGGGCCGAACGAGTTTCTGGTTCACGGCGAAGAGACTGCGGGCCCCGTCACCGGCATCGGCATCGTCCACATCAACACGGGGACGGCCTACTCAAGCCTGATCGAGACGATCGCAATCTCACGTGGCCTTTCATGGACGCAGGGAGGAACAACGCTCAGTCACTCGGCTGGCGCGATCCGGGCGAACGTGGAGGAATTATTCGGATTCCCGATCACGCGATTGCTGCGAGGCCTCCCGGCCGGGAGCCCGGATGAGCCGACCTTCCACTGGACGACCGTCGAGTTCACGGGCTCGAATTGGACCGTCCAGAAGATCACCATGGACGCCGCAGATGGCACGCCGGTCGCGACACGCGACGAGCCGATCAGCGATGTCGGGGATTGGTCGAACGCTTTCATACATGGCACGCGAACGGTCAACTCCGGGCTCTCATCCAACTTCGGATTCGTCGCATGGCCCGGACCCGACACGACGACGCTGCGAGTGAAGTACAGCAACACGGCGCAGGTCGCCTTGCCCAACTTCAACCTCTACGTGATTCACGTCGTCAGCAACCCTCACATGCGCGTCTATCACAACGACTCGATCGACGGGACGCTCCCTCGAATCATCAACGGCGGGGACTCGGGGACGCCGCAGACGACGACGGCGACCTTCGCATTCGCTGGCACGCCCGGGGACGTTGCGCCGGTCGTCGGCGAGAACGCGATCCTCGTTTCGGCCTACTGCGATGACAACTTCATCACGCCACCGTCGTCGAATTGGAACATCACAGCGACTGAGAGCGCGGCTTCATTCGCCGCGATCGCCACTCGGTATCGCGACCGCGCCACGGGTGACATCGCCTTTCAGGTCATAGACTTCAGGATGATGGTCGACGGCGATCTTGCGGCTGGCGCGATCGACGTGGACCTCGCACCCGGCGAAGGCGCGCGCACAGTCGAGCGCGGGCTGTCCGGTGCGATCGATATGACGCTTGCGCCCGGCGAAGCGACTCGGGTTCGTGAGCGCACGCTCTCGGGCTCTCTGGACGCCACGCTGGACCCCACGGTCGGCGCGCGTCTACGCGACGCCCTGCTGTCCGGCGCGATCACGCTGACGTACACGACGGCGCAGGCGGGCCGCGTGCGAGACGGGCAAGCGTCTGCGCTCGTGATCGAGCTGAACGCGGGCCCGTGGACGGCGACCCGAATCGTTGAGGGTGGAATCTCCAACGGTCAGATTCTCGTGACGGCGGGACGGTTCATCGGCAACGGTGTGACGACCGCTCAGTTCGGGATGATCCTCCAGCCGCTCGATCCAAGTGCATCGATCGCGGTCAGCGAGGCTGAGCTGATCCTCGCGCTGGCCAACGCTCAGGCGCCTCTGTCGGTCGCGGACGCGCAGGCCACGATGGCGATCGTGACGGCTGCCCTCGATCTTCAGGTGGTCGCCGCTAACATCGCGCTGGCTGTGTCTCAGCAGACAGACCTAGGGCCAGCGACAGGGGGATCATCAATGGCGACCGTCTTGGACCTGTGTCCGATCGATCTTGAAGTCTGCGTCGTGCGCGGCGACTCGACCCCGTTTAGCTTCACGCTCCAGACGACCGCAGCCGTGGCGATCCCGATCACGGGCTGGTCGTTCTTGCTCACGGTCAATCGCCAAGAAGACCCGACCGATACGGCCGATCAGCTCTTCCAGCTCACGGGGCTCGTCACAGACGGGCCGAATGGCGTCTTCCAGTTCTCACCTCTGACGACAACGTTCACGGTCGTCGGAGAATTCTTTGCGGACATCCAGGCTACCGATGCGTCCGCCAACGTCCGAACGCTCGGCAAGGGCAAGTTCACGATCGAGCAGGACATCACGAAGTAGGAGAGCATCATGGCACTGGCCAACCTTCCGAACTATCGAGCGTCAGGCAGCTACGCACCTTCGGTCGTAACCGTTGCGAACCTGAGCGCAGCAACGCTGGTAGGCGGCATGTTCTGGTCTATCGGAAACGTCGTGAACGCTCGCGCCCTCATCGATTTGGACCCGATCGCGGCAGGCCAGTGTTCGTTCAGGCTCTCGCTTCCCATCGGTCGACAGATCGCAGCCGAGGTCGATATCCTCGGAAGCGGCGGCGTCAAGGATCAGGGATCGATCGGGTGGGGCCTGACCGTCGTCGGCGACCCTGCGACGAACGAAGCTCTGGCCAACTTCGAAAGCAGCTCGACGACCGCAGGGCAGGTAGTCGTCGACTTCGCCTACATCATGCCGTAGGGGGTTCTCGTGGGAACGATCGCAATCGGTGGAGTGACATACGAGGTCTATGGCGACCTCGCCGGAGCCAACGCCTACTTCGCTGCGGCCATCGGCGGGAGCACGTTCACGTCCGCTGACTCGTCGGTTCGCAACCAAGCGCTCGTCACGGCCACGCGCGTCTTCGAGCGCACCGGATGGCAGGGCGCTCCGACTGAGCCGATCGACAAGACCCAGCCCCAGCCCGCAGAGACTCAGCCGCTCGCATGGCCGCGCACGAACCTGTTCGATCGTGAAGGGGTCGCGGTCCCGAGCGATTCGATCCCGGCCGACGTGATCGCTGGCGCCTACGAGTACGCGAACAGCCTGATCGTGGACCCGAGCGTTCAGACCTCCGAGCAGTCTGGCAGCAACCTGAAGGTCGACAAGCTCACAGAGCGAGTCGAGGGCGCGATCACCGTGGCGACGGAGAAGCAGTATTTTCGACCGACGCTCGGGAAGCTCCCGCCGTTCCCGACGACGACCCAGGACTACATCGGGCTGTGGCTCGACTCGACAGCGGCGACCACGGTCATCTTCGCAGGCGGCACGAACGTCGCGAGCGAGTCGAACGAGGACTGGGGCACGACCTCTGGTGGCTGGCCGTGAGTTTCGGCGCCGTCCCGCAGACGGTCCAGATCCCGACGACGCAGCTCCAGGGGCTCAGTCAGTTCACGGCGCTGCTCGATCGCGCCGAGCCTCGTGTGCGGCGTCGCTTCTTGGAGCTGGTCAACGCGGCCAACGCGCTCGATGACTTGGAGCAGGTCGCCGATCTTCTCGAACAGGGCAACATCCAGGGCGCTCTCGCCGTCACCGAAGAGATCGCACCCGGGCTCGCAACGGCCTTGGATACGGCATACACGGCTGCTGGGCTGTCCGCCGCCGAAGTGCTTCGCTCCCAGGTGCCGACGCTCTTGGAGTTCAACCAGCTCAACGTTCGTGCGGTACAGGCTCAGCAAGCCGGGCGCCTTCGTCTCATCACCGGCCTGTCGTCGCAGCAGCGCGAAGCGACCGAGATCCTGTTGAACGAGGCCCTGATGGAAGGGCTGGCCCCGGTCGCTCAGGCGCGCGCGCTCAAGCAATCGATCGGGCTCACGGCTCGTCAGGCTCAGGCTGTCCGCAATTATCGTCGCCTCCTCCAGTCAGGCTCGTCCGAAGCTCTGCAGCGCACACTTCGGGATCGCAGGTTCGACCCCAGCGTGCGTGCGGCCATCCGTGGTGATCGTGCGCTCACGTCAGATCAGATCGATCGCATGGTCGACCGCTATGCGGAGCGCCAGCTCGCGTTCCGTGCTCGCACGATCGCTCGCACAGAGACTGTCCGCGCGCTCAACGAAGGCGACGAGGAGCTTTGGAATCAGGCAGTTGAGCAGGGCGTCGTCGCTGCGGAGGACGTGAGTCAGGTCTGGCATACCGCGCGCGATGAACGTGTCCGAGCGTCACACCGGGCGATGAACAACCAGCGTCGCGGGCTCGGCGAACCCTTCCAGAGCGGGCTCGGCAACGCGCTTCGCTTCCCCGCTGATCCCCAGGCACCGGCTCGTGACACGATCAACTGCCGGTGCGTCGTGGCCCGAGAGATCAAGCGTGAAGCGCGCCCCGCGCGAGTAGCTGCGTAGGCGAGGGGTTGCAAGTCTTCGGAGATGCGCTCATCATCGCATCGAATCGAACCGGAGATCCATGTGGCCAAGCGCCCGTTCCTGATGACACCGAAGATCGTGAAGGCCGACGAGAGCCTCGGGCTCGTGTTCGGCTACGGGATCATCTGCACAGAGGGTGGCGAGCCATACTTCGATTCGCAGGGCGACCACATCCCGCCCGGCTCGATGCTCAAGGCCGCGACCGACTTCATGGCCCACAGCCGAGCGACCGACGACATGCACGACAACGTTCAGAAGGGCGTGGTCGTCCATTCGTTCCCGATGACAAACGAGATCGCCGAAAGCTACGGAATGACGATCGAGCGCGAAGGCTGGATGATCGCCGCAGCGCCCGGTCCCGAGATCGTGGCCAAGTTCGCCAGTGGCGAGTACACCGGATTCAGCATCGGGGGTGAGCGCATCTCCGACGTTCCCGCGAAGGACGCAGCATGACGAAGCGCTTCACGGGCAACCGTAAGGGACTCGACAAGTCTGGAACGCTCGCGCCCGGCGCGAACGTGATGGAGGAGTTCCGAATCGACTTCTTGTCGCCCGTCGATCGCCCGGCTCAGGCCGGTGCAGTGGCGACCATCCTGAAGCGCGACGACGAAGCGACCCCGCAGAAGCTTCTCCTCGTCGCCAAGAACGGCACCCCCGGCGTCGTGACGAGCGCTGAGGAAGGCCACACCCATATCGTGTGGCTCCACGGCCCGGTCGGCGAGACCACGTTGCAGATGGCTGAGGGTGCCGATCACATGCACGACCATCCGTTCACGATCGGTGCCGATGGCATCTTGGTCGTGCACGAGAATGACGGACACGAGCACACGGTCGATGCGACCGCGCTCATGGCAGCGATCGTCGCAATCCAGAAGAGCGACGGCGATCACTCTTGGCTCGACATCGAGTCGATCAACAAGGAGCACACGATGCCCGAACCGAAGAAGACCGAGAAGAACGATGACCTCCAGGCCACGGTGACGGACCTCCAGGCCCGCCTCGAACAGCAGGGCATCATCGCTGGCATGAACGATGCCGAGAAGGCTCACTTTGCGACGCTCGAAGACGACGAGGCCAAGAAGGCATTCGTGTCCAAGAGCGCGAGCGATCGTCACGAAGAGATCGCCGAGATCAAGAAGGCTGCGGACGCATCCGACCCGGTGGTCTACACGAGCACAGATGGCGACGTGTTCCGCAAGAGCGACGACGCCCGAATGGTCCGAGCCGCGCAGAAGGCCGACAAGGCTGAGAAGCGAGCGCTCAAGGCCGAGACGCTGGCTGCGGACGCAAGCTACTCGAAGCGCGCCGACGAAGAGCTGGCTGCTCTGCCCGGCACGCTCGAAGAGCGCACTGCGATCGTCAAGGCTCTCGACTCGATCGATGACCCGGCCGTCCGCAAGCAGGCGTTCGAGTCGATGAAGGCCGCGAACACGGCGATGTCGAAGTCCTTCACCACCGAGGGCACGACCCACGGTGGCGAGAACGACGCGGACTCGCCGACCTCCAAGCTCGATGCGCTCGCCAAGGCATACGCCTCCGAGCACAAGGTCACGGAGGCCACGGCGTTCACGAAGGTTCTCGAAACGGACGAGGGCAAGTCGCTCTACGCCGAAATGGACCAGCAGTAGGCAGAGCGTCCCTTCCGACCTCTTCTGACAAGGAGATCCACAGATGGCCTTCTATGAAGCCACTCAGAACATCAGCCTCGTCGCTTCCGAGGCGCTCACGGTGTCTCGATTCGTCGATGTCACTTCGGGCGGCGAGGCAGCGATCGCCACGGTCGCAGCCGATGACTCGATCGGCATCTGCGCCGAGACGGTCGCCTCTGGCGTTGTCGCTCCCGTCGCTTTCAGCGGCGTGGGCATGAT
>JBATTM010000454.1:0-1613 GCA_049670545.1 Polyangiales bacterium | reverse complement strand
ATAGAGAACGCAATCTTGTGTTGGGTGAGAAAGCCGAGAAGGACCGTGAGTTCAGCCGAGCAATTTCGCGACTCACTCTGCTGTATGAAGACATCACCACAACTGAGTCTCGGCCACTGCAGCCTGCTGAGCAAGGGCTGCCAGACAACCCAGCCGAGTCAAACTGGTATGGCGTTTGGATCGACACCCTGGCCGGGCCATTGCAGGATCCCGTTCTGCTGAAGCATTCGCGTCGCCTTGCCATTGCCGCCTTTGCCGGTGCTCTGGGCAGCATCATGAGCATTTTGATTCGGTTGGATCATGTCGATGAACAGAATGTGAGGAACCCCTTTGTTGTTGGTGCACTCAAGCCGGTTATAGGTGCCGTTTTTGGAATTGTCATCTTCATGGTTCTCACCACAAATGTGATTGACTTCATGCCAGCTAACTTCCGCCTCCATGACCACACGGTCCAGAGCATGGATGCTTCAGCTTCTGGCCCAGCCAGCCTGGCGGCAGGGGTTGATCCGCTGGGCGATCTAGACTCACAGGAGCTTTACAAGATCTTTCTGGTGGCGTTCATTGCTGGATTCAGTGAGCGTCTGGCAGGGGACACCCTCCGATCTGTGGGCAGGAGGTGACTCTCCTTCGCTGGGATGGTTCTGAAGCAGATGGCAACAAGCTCCGCATCGGCTACTGCTGTGCAGGCACGTTGATCCCACCGCACAACGCCATCCCGTGCCAGCGCGGCCTCAATCGAGCCAGGTTTGCTCTGGGAGACCCCGACGTGGAGTCAATCTGACGTCAGGCCTCCAGCAGGTCCTGGAAGCCCCGGCGCACGATCTCTGGGATCAGGGCGCCTGCGGCGCCGCCCTCCTTGAGCTGGCTCAGCTCGGAGCCACCACGATGGGTGAGGATCATGGTCGGTGTTCGGTTTGTTGGTTGTGCTCCGAACAGGGTCACAGACTGGCCCACTCATTGCCAAAGCTGAGATCTCAGGGAGGTGAGCCGTGAGCCCCAGCTCAGCAGTTGCTGATCCTACAGATTCACACCACTACCTGGGACGCCGCAACCGCACTGCAGGAACGTATTGCTGGTATAGAAGAAGCATGTGTCATGTTCGAGCTAAACAGGCGATTGTGTCTCACAACACGCCGGAAACGTGTGCCTTGGGCCATCAGAGCTCGGTCCGCACTGGTGCGAATTGGCCAACTGGTGGCTGCGGTAGACAGGGATTGGATTCGTTGCTGAGTCGAAGCCCTTACCATGACCCTGTCGGATAATCCAGGCTTATCTGTAGGATTTGCAACTCTTTGTCCATCAAGCGCCCAACCCCCTTGAGATGGAATTAATGTCACCCAACCTTTGCTGCTGCCAGTCATGTCTGCCTGTTGAGAGTCCCTAGCCCCTCTGGGGATTCAGCCTTCACGGTATGGTGCGGTCGTCAGCTCCCATGCGCGATCTGAACCTGACTGGATGGGTTGGAGCGAACCGTCCATGGCCTCATTCCCTTTTTCCGTCAAACCACCACCTTTCACTGAAGAACACACGGCGGGGTCTTCCCCTGTAGGACTTTCTCAGCCTTTTTCTGGTCAATCAGCATGGCTCAAAAGCTCTGTCTTTGGGCCAGTTGA
>JBATTM010000453.1:0-3738 GCA_049670545.1 Polyangiales bacterium | reverse complement strand
GCCGGTGGTGTTGGCGGAGCCGGGGGTGTTGGCGGAGCCGGGGGTGTTGGCGGAGCTGGCGGAGCCGGGGGCGCTGGCGGAGTTGGCGGAGCTGGTGGAGTCGGAGGATCAGGTGGCTTCGGCGGCTTCGGTGGTGCGGGCGGCGCCGGTGGCAGTGGCGGGTGCCCTGGTGGTGCGAACTCCCCGCGCAGCGTGAACCTCATCGTCGGACTCGGGGCTGTTTCCAGCTACGAATCGGCGCCTGACGGTCTGCTGGTCACTCCCGGTATGGGTGCCGGCAACCTCTACGCAGACGCTTCGGTCGGCATGGGCACCGATGCGGTTGGCGGACTCCGAAGCATTCAGGCAGCGCCGAGCGTCAACGAGTCGATCGTGTTCCAGGTATTTCGGACCGACGGCGTGACGCTGGGTGCCCCTGAGGGCGCGACCGGGATCATGCTCAACGTTGGCTACGTATCGACAGTCGGCCTGATACTCATCGCTGAAGACAAGGACGGCGCCAGTCTCGGTTCCGTTGCGACTACGATCGGATCGGGCCTTCTCGATGTGGGCGCGTTGATCCCTGGCGAAATCCATCGTCTCACCATCGAGGCGACTGACGATAAGATCACCCTGTTCTCCATCGACTACGTCAGCGTCTGCCTCGGTAACTAGGCAGCTCTAAACGGGGTACGTGGCAAGCACGGCCACGGCGATGATCAGTGTGAGTCCCACGTAGGCGCCGGAGACGCGCCCGTGGGACCATCCCCCCTGGTTGAGGCGCTGGTACACATGCGTCTTGTGCGCCTCGAAGATATTCTCGCGCCGGAGCAGGCGGCGAATGACCGTGAGTGCCGCGTCGCCCACGACCGGAACTGTGACGGCGGTGGCCGACCACAGCGCGATGGAATCGGGGGCCTGGAGTAGGGCGACCGCGACCGCGCCGCCCAGCACGGTACTCCCAGAATCGCCCATGAAGACCTTCGCCGGCGGCCAATTCCAAAGCAAGAACGGGATCAGCGCGGCGACCAACAGCCACCAGACGGGCTGGTGCAGATAGAACGCGAAGAACGCCAGCTGTACCGTCGACGTCCCGGCGACGAGCCCATCGAGGCCATCCATGAAGTTATAGAAGTTGATCAGGGCCGTCACGCCGATGACGGCGACGAACGCACTCAACCACGGCGAGCCCAACATGGCGTCGACTCCGGGCAGAGGTCCGAACCAGGTGACCGCGGTCACGGCCACGCCGAGATGTACGAGGTACCGGAGCGATGCTGGTAGCCCACGCACGTCGTCGATGATGCCGACGATCCAAAGCGGCACGAGCACCATCACGGTTCGCTGCAGCTGCGTCCGCTCTCCCCCTTCAACCATGAGCGAAGCGATCGACGTGGCGAGGAGGAACGCTCCGACGAAAGCGATACCTCCACTGCGAGGCGTCGGCCGTGTGTGGCTGCTACGCTCGTTCGGTAGGTCGACCAGCCGACTTCCGAATCGCTTCAGCAAAAGCCAGACGCCGAATCCGCTCAGCGCGGCGGAAGATAGGCAGAGACCGAAGAACGTCACGGCGACACCAGCATGCGCCGAAGGCCCGCGTCGAGGTCAAAGGGAGGCGACCAACCCAGCACGTCGCGTACTCCCGCCGTGTCCACGAAGAGAGAAGCGGCCAGCCGATCGATCGTCGCTGTCCCAAAGGGCAACGACCGCGAGGTCGCTGCGCTGACGACGTCTGCTACCTTGGCACTTCGTTGCAACAGCGAAACGGGCACAGGCACGAGCTTCGCATGGCGCCCGTGGAGTACCGCGATCTTCCTGACGAGCTCCGGGGTCGAGACGTCATCGCCGTCGGCCACCAAAAAGACGTGGTTCACGGCGCGTTCGTGGTTCAGCGCGTGGGCGACGAGAGCGGCGAGGTTGTCGACGAACGTGAAGCTTCTGCGATTGCGGATCGCGCCAAGAGGCAAGGGGAGCCCTGTGCGAACCAACGAAATGAGTCGTGCCATGTTGCCGGGGTTTCCTGGACCGTAGACCAGAGTAGGTCTCAAGATTGTCCAGGTCATGTCGCTTCCATGGGCTTGTGTGAGGAGTGCCTCCTCGGCAGCGAGCTTGCTCTTCCCGTATGGCGTCGTCGGACGAGACGGCGTACTCGAAGTGATGCAGGCATCGCTCGACGTCGCGACCGCACCGATGGAACTCATCAACACGAATCGACGCACCCCTGCAGCCACCGCGCGTTCGGCGAGTCTGTCTGTCCCGCGTACGTTTGTCTCTACGAACGCGATTTCGTCCTCGGGCGATGGCGTCACGACGTGGGCGTGGGCCGCGAGATGGACGACGGCTTCGACACCCTCGAGTGCAATTCCCCACTCGGTCGCACGATTGATTTCGCCTACCGCGACCACACGATGTGGGGTCGCGCCGCGGACGTCTCGCCCGAACGATCCGGGCGTCCTCTCAGCGATCGTCAAGGCGTGACCCTCCGATTCGAGCGCCTTCACCACGCGTCGACCGATGAAGCCGGTTGCGCCGGTCAACATGACCTTCATGGAAACACCACCCCGAGGTCTCGGTAACACCGCTCGAGTCGCTCGAACACCAAATGTTCGTCGAACTGGGTCTCTACGCGCTCGCGGCCCGCTCGCCCGAACGTGGCGGCAAGGTCAGAGTCGGTGAGCACGTGGCGAATCGCGTCGGCAAGCCGCTGACTGTCCTTGATCGGGACGAGGAGGCCGGTCACGTGATCGGCGACAGCCTCCCGGCACCCTCGGATGTCGGTCGCCACCACGGGGAGTTGCATCGCCATTGCTTCGAGGACCGATCGCGGAAGCCCCTCACGGTATGAAGGAAGCACGAACACATCTGCAAGTGCGAGGAGGGGAGCGACGTCCCGTTGAAAACCCGCGAGGGTCACGTGGGATGTCAGTTGCCGATCTTCGATGAATGTGACGAGTCGTTGCTCGAACGCGTCTCGCTCGGTGGAAAGCTGGCCTCCAATGACGAGCAGATGCAGGTCAGGGAACTTTGGTTGCAGAATAGAGACCGCCTCGACCAACTCCCCAAGGCCCTTCTCTTCGGTGATCCTTCCCGTCATCGCGATGATGGGGCCCGCACTCGCGGGGATTCCCAGCGACTCGCGGAGGCCCGGCTGTGCCTTCGCGTCGGGATCGAATCGATCGAGATCGATTCCGTTGCCCAAGTAGGTGATCTTTCGGCTCGACCCGAGGCGGGTGCGCAATGCCGTTTGGTAGTCCTCGCGACTCTGCACCAAGATGCGGTCGGTGACGTGCGCAATCGCCTTTTCGACACCGTGGTACATCGCGTACTGGGGCTTGGGCATGTTCTCGTGAAAATAGAACCCGTGCGCCGTGTAGACGATGCGCTCGACCCGGGCCAGCTTGGCTGCCGTTCGTCCGACCACCGACGCGACGGGGGCGTGGGTATGAACGAGGTCGTACTTCTCGCGCAGCATGAGGCGTGCGAGATCTCCGACACTCTTCGCATTGCTCAACGGGGCGATCTTTCGATCGATTGGAACCTCGTGAATCGTCAGACCCCGCGCACGCAAGTCGGCGACTCGGGCGTCTGGCGAGCACGCCGCATGGACGCTGAGCCCCAGACCGCGCAGATAGTCGATCTGAGGCAACAATAGCGTCTCCAGGCTGAATGCCACTGCGCAGAGGTGGAGCACCTTCATGTCGGCGGCTACTCTAGCAGCCTTGCCCCGAAAGACTCGATGAACAGGTGGTTCCATAGGCT
>JBATTM010000452.1:0-2586 GCA_049670545.1 Polyangiales bacterium | reverse complement strand
GGCGATGGCGACAAGCGCTTCATCGACCTCGGCAACTTCGCCCTCACCGGTCATTGGTCGAACTTCGTCGAGTGCACCGGCGAGCTCGCCGACCTTCCCACCGTGTTCGACGGCGGCCAGCTCAGCTTCCCCGGGATCAACATGCCGCGCGACGTGTACGACTCGATTCCCCCGGAGCTCGAGAACGTCCGTGGGTACGTCGACAACCCGATCGGAACCCTCGTGCAGTACTTGCCACAGCTCAGCGAAGGCGGCCCGCGAGGCGACGACGTCTGCCAGAACGCGGGCCTCACGCCCCTCGGTGAAGTCCTCATCGATGAAATGATGAAGCGCGGCATCGTCATCGAGATCGACCACCTGCCCCGGCGCGCCTACCAGCGTGCGTTCGAGATGTTGACCGAGGCCGACTACCCCGCAGTCGGCACGCACGGAAACAACAACAACGGGCTCCTCTACGAACTCGGCGGCGTCTCCAAGTCCGACTTCGGCCGATGTCACTCAGACACGGAAGCCGGCACCACCGACGACGGCTACCAAGCCCGCATCCAACTCATGCGAGACAGCGGCGCCTTCCCCGCCGAGGGCTTCGGCTTCGACTACAACGGCTTCGCGCGCGGCCCGGGCCCACGCTTCGGCGACAAGAGCGTGTGTGACACCACACAACAAGACCCAATCACCTACCCCTTCACCTCATACGCCGGCGACATCACCTTCACAGAGCCGCAACTCGGCAACCGCGCAGTCGACTTCAACACCGAGGGCATGATCCACCTCGGCCTCGTCGCCGAGCTCATCGAAGACGTCCGCCGCGACGGCGTCACCGACGAAGAACTCGAGCCGCTGTTCAAGTCTGCGGAGGGCTACATCCGCATGTGGGAGAAGGCGGAACGACGCGGCGCGGCGCTTGGTGGCGAGTAGCCGGGCGGCCAACCAGTCCCCATGGGTTGCGTGCCGAATCGCACACAGCCTGTGAATTCCCCGGCCTCGGGTGAGCTTTGCAACGCCGCAATCTCATAGGAAAGGCTGGTCGCGCACGTTGGCACCCCCCTTGCAATGTTCTCGGATACGCATCCTGGAGGACACGCAATGGCGAACACAGCGCACACATTCATCACACTGACCTGGCTCGCGGTGGTCGCAATCGCGCCGGCGTCCGCACACGCCCAAGAGCTCGGCGCGATCGACGTGGGGAACGCTTCCTCGATCACATCGATTGAATACGAGTCGGCCGTGGAATCCGCGAATCGACAAATCCGCAACGGCCGCATCTTACTCGGCGTGTCCACAGTGGGGATGGCCGGGGGCGTCGGGATGATCGTGGGGGGTATCTTCAGAGACCTGTGCATCTTCTGTGACGACGACTCTCCCTCGGGAGGTGGAACCGCCCTGATCACCGTGGGCGCGCTCGCGACCGTCGGCGGATTCGCGGGGACGATCGCCGGGGGGATCGTGCTCAGGAAGGGCAAGGGGAACAAACGCGAGCTCGAACAAAGGCGCCTCCAGCCTGAGCTCCGCATCGGCGCGGGGAACCTTTCGTTGAAGTTGGCTTTCTAGTCTGTCTAAAATAGGGGGGTGAACCGGTTTTCCAACGCAACCCGCTGGGCCCTACTCATCGCACTCGCGTCGATCACGCTTGCTGCGTGCGGGGACGACATGATTGACCCGAACGACCCGAACGATCCCAGCGATCCGAGCGACCCCATGGATCCCATCGACCCCGCCCCTGCGTTCCAAACGGTCGAGGTCTCGCTTCAGTCCTGGGATTTCACCTG
Organism: Polyangiales bacterium; assembly: GCA_049670545.1. GTDB lineage: Bacteria > Myxococcota_A > Polyangia > Polyangiales > Houyiibacteriaceae > SG8-38. Next base: position 814 of record JBATTM010000452.1, on the reverse strand, counting down.
GGATGGGACGGTGGAACCGGTGACGACGGATGTCGAGTTGCAGATCGGATGGGTGTTCGCCTACCCGGTTCGTCCCGAGGGCGAAGCGCCGGCGATCCTGGAGTCCAGCACCGGCATCTTTCAGAAGGGCGACATCCCAGGGGGTTTCGGAGAGCAAAACTCGATCGTGGCGATCAACCGTGAGTTGGCAACCTACGACGAGTACTGCGGCGACCCGAAGCCACAGCTTCTTCTCACCCTGCTCGAGGTGGACGAGGGCTTCGACCGAACGGGCACCGAGACGCGGGCCGCGCTGGGCGGAGTCGCTGTGGCCGCGGGCCTCGCCTTCACCACCTTCCCCGTCACCGTCGCCGTGTTCGGTGCCGGATTGGTGTTGGAAGGGCTCCTCGCCAAGAACGATGACGTCGGTCAAGGGAACTTCACACTCGAAGACGGATCGAACCGGTTCATGCTGAGCGGCAGAGACACCCGATCCATCGTCACGGTCAGCAAAGAGGTCGTCGCCGGGAGCTGCGACAACTAGGGGCGCCACGCCGGGCCACGACACCTGGGATGCCGAGGCTCGCGTACTCGATCCGCCAGCAATGGCGTGTCGAGTGCGACGGAGCCGATTCGGTCTGTAGCTCGGGAGACACCCGTGGTACACGTGGTGAATGTCGCGTCTTTCCCTCATCAGCGCGCTGTCACTCCTGATGCTTTGCGGATGCGGAGGTGACTCCCCCTCGGGAGACGGCGGCTCGGGCGGGGTCGCCGGCACGGGTGGTTCCGCGGGAAGTGGCGGCACCGCGGCGAGCGGGGGCACGGCAGGCACAGG
>JBATTM010000451.1:0-2792 GCA_049670545.1 Polyangiales bacterium | reverse complement strand
CGCGCGTGAGCACGCCCGTCGCCTGCGTTCGCGGTCCCGTCTCCCGGTGCTCCGCGCGCGTGCTGTTCGTGTCTGGCGCGGTGTGCTAGCACGGGCCGCCGTGGATCTTGCGATGCCAAAGCGGAGTTTCGTCATCTCTTCGTGGGTGTTTGCCCGCGCGCTTGGTGGCGCGTTGTTCCTCGCGTTCCTTTCGCTTGGTGTGCAGGCGAAGGGGTTGTTTGGATCGTCGGGCGTGGTGCCTGTCGCGGAGTTCGTCGCCTCGGCGCAGCGGGCGGGGCACAGTGTGTTCGCGCACCCGAGTCTTCTTTGGTTCGGCGCGAGCGACACGGCGATCACTGTCGTGTGGGTGCTGGGGGCGTGCGCGTCCGCGGTGTTGTTCGTGGGGTGGGTGCCACGTGTCGCCGCGTTTGTCTCTTGGCTTTGCTACCTGTCGTTCGTCGCGGTCGGGTGGCCGTTCATGTCATTTCAGTGGGACACGCTCCTGCTGGAAGTCACGTTCACGGCGATCTTCTTTGTGCCGTGGTGCGCCTGGGACCGCTTTCACACCCACGAAGAGCCCAACAAGGTCGCGCGCTGGGCATTGCGCTTTCTCCTGTTCCGACTCTTGTTTCGGTCTGCGTGGGTCAAACTCGCGAGCCACGACCCGACGTGGGCTGATCTTTCCGCGCTAACCTACCACTACTGGACCCAGCCGCTCCCGACTACACTCGCGTGGTACGTCGACCAACTTCCTCATTGGGCGCACAAGGCCTCGACGATCCTCATGTTCGTGACGGAGTTCGGCGCTCCCATCCTGTTGTGGGTGCCGCGGGCACGGGCGCAGCGAGCCGGAGCGGTCATGATCATCGCCTTGATGGCGCTCGTCGCCCTCACGGGGAACTACGGGTTCTTCAACCTGCTCACGGTGATCCTCTGTCTCACCGTACTCGACGATCAGCTCTTCTCGCGCTTCGTTCCCGAACGCACACGAGAGCGTCTCGCCGCCATGAAAGAGCCCCCATGGCGCGGTCGGAGCGCAGTGGCCCCCGCCTTGATCATCGCGTTGACCGCCCTCGTGTTCTACACGGGCACGTTCGGCAGCGCCCGATCCGGATGGCTCCGGCCGTTGTACCCGTTCGCGACATTCAACAACTACGGCCTGTTCGCGGTCATGACGACCACCCGACCCGAGATCATCATCGAGGGCAGCGACGACGGTGAGACCTGGAAACCGTACGTGTTCCGCTACAAGCCGGGCCCCCCCGATCGGGCACCGGGCTGGGTCGCGCCTCATCAACCGCGGCTCGACTGGCAGATGTGGTTTGCATCGCTGAGTGATTTCCGAAAGAACGCCTGGCTCGCGACGTTCATGCGCGGTCTGATGGAGAACGAACCCGCGATCGTAGACCTCATCGAGGTCAACCCGTTCCCGAAGATCGGACCGATGCAGGTGCGGGCGTTGGTGTACGAGTACCGATTCTCGACACCGGAGGAGCGCCAAGAGACTGGCGATTGGTGGAAGCGCGGGGAGTCGAAGCTCTACGCGCCTGTGCTGTCGAAACGGCCGGCTAGTACTGGACCGTAAAGCCGAGCGTCAGGAAGTACGTGTAGACCCCCAGGTCGCCGGGGCACCCGGTGCGCACGACCTGTTGGTCGCTGCAGAGCACGGTCTCTTGATCCGTTCCTGGAATCGTCGCCGTTTGGCCGATGAACTCGTTCCCGATTTTTCCCACGCTGAACGCGAACGCGCCGGCGAGGTCGAGAAGGTACATGTCTTTCTTCTCGCCACCGCGACCATCGAAATAGAAGCCCAGACCCGTCGAAAGGAACCCACTGTATCCAGGGGGGGGCGTGAAGTACTGCGCGAACTCTCCGCTCGTTGCCGATTGGGCGAAGTTCGCGCCGCCTCGGATCAACAACATGTCGATCGGGAAGCGGTACTCGGCGCCGACTTTCACGCTCCAAGCGTTCTTCCATCCAAACGGGACGATGATTGGAGCAATCTCGATCGGGGAGTCAGCCGGCGTGTCGACGACGACGGTCTGGGTCTTGTTGCCGGTCTTGCTGGCCCCGTGGAACTGCGCGCGCCCCTCGATGGCGAGGACGACCCGTTCGTTGGGGAAGAACGCGATGCCCGCCTGAATCGCATGCGGAACGAACCAATCCGCTCGCGCGTTGAGGGAGTCCTCGCCCGTGATGCCTGTGATCAGGGAACTCTCCGTCGTGCCAGACAGTTTGATCTTCGAGTACATCCGGTACATCGCGCCGATCGAAATCTTTTCGTGGGGCTTCCAGGTGAAGCCGAAGCGCGGGGATGGGAAGCCGACACCGCCAAGGTCGTTCTTCACGCGGTCGTAGTTGACGAACCCGATCGCGGCGCCGACATTCTGGTAGAGATCCGCGACTTGCTTCGAGAAGGGAAGCCTCAGCGCGACGCCGATCCAAAAGTTATCGGTGACCCGAATTGACGTGCCCGCCGAGAACTCCCCGACGAAGAAGCTGACGTTGAGGTCTTCAGGCTGCGGGTTCGAGCACTGCGGGTTCGAGTCGAGCGTGGCCGGCTCGTAGTCAGGTCCCGGGCCGACGACGTCCCCGTCGAGACAAGTGACGTCGCTGAAATCCGAGCCGTACCCCGTCTCGATGTAGATGCCGGCACTGAATACGACCCGCGGCGCGATGCGGCCGGCGACGAATGCCGCAGGGAGTGGACCGAGACCTAGCCCTGAATTGAGTCGGGTGTTGGGGCCCTGGACAGGCGCCCACTGATCCACCAGCAGCGCGCTGAAGTTGAGGGTAAACCCAAACTTTTCGAT
>JBATTM010000450.1:0-5047 GCA_049670545.1 Polyangiales bacterium | reverse complement strand
GAATACGAGCGCGTCTATTTTATCGTGGACCAGCGCCTGCAAACCATCCTCCGCGTCGTCGAGCGAAGACACGCCCCTGATTCCTCGTCTTTCCAGGTACACCTGGGCGCTCGATTGGGCCACGGTGCCGACGCGGACACTCGGTAGATCGCGTGGCCCGCGCACCTTGCCGTCCAACCCGCTGACCGTGAGTGTGCTGGCGATGGTCGCCGTGAAACTGGAGATCAGGATGATCGCTGCGAACATCCATATGACCCCCACGATCCGACCGCCTAGGGTCTTCGGCGCTTTGTCTCCGTAGCCCACGGTGGTCATCGTCACGGCAGCCCACCAGATGCCATGCCCAACCCCTTTGACGGCCCCGCCGCCAAACATGTCTCCGTTGCGGCGGCGTTCGAAAAGCCACATGGCCGCACCGGCCATCAGCCACAGAAGCACCAGGAGACCCATGGCCGCGAGGAATTGTGCCGAGAAGAATCGTTCGACAACACGCAACCAGCCTTGCCCGGCCTGGTTCGCAGGGACCGCGATGGCCGATCCCGTCCTGTAGTAAGAAACCGAGAAGTCCACCATGCCTTCGCGTTCGAGTGTGACGGGTACCGTCGGTGACAGATCGATCTCTCCATGGGTGAAGGCATCCTTCATCGCCGCGATACTGTCGTATTCGCGCAGTTCGAAGTCGACGCCCATGTTGTCGGCAACCTCACGCCAGAGATCGATGCCGATGCCTTCCCAATGGCCCTCCGCGTCCTTCATCGCGAACGGCTGGATTTCGCTTACACCGATCTGCAGCGTCTTCGACGGGATGCCGTCGTCTTCCGCAGAGAGTCGGCGGGTCGGCAGTGCGACGATGCAAAGCGCTATGATCGCCAAGACCCACCGGTAGTCACCCATGCCATCCTTCATGACCCCCGCGGTTACCGCGGCCTCCCAAGAAGTCAAGACGCGACGTCGGGTTCTCGTCCGTCACGCGGAAGCTGAAGCGCTGCGTGCATCGAAACACACCGACCCTCATTTCATGGCCTGACGCAGCCTGTAGGGTTGCGCACGCTCATGAAAGTCTCCTGCTATCAACTCGACGCGGGTCGAACACTCGCAGAAACCTCGAAGGCGGAAGCCCTCGAGCGTTGGCGCTCTGGCAATGGCACGTTCTGGATCGATGTGTCCGAGTACGACCGCGAGTCGCTCAAGGACCTTCTCGACGAGGTGGGGGTTACGGGTTTTCTAAGGCAGAGATGTCTTCAGCCGATCCGAGGCACGGCCGCGTTTGCGTTGCCCCGGGGAACGTTCGCCGAGTGGGCCCTATTTCTCGATCGGAAATGCACCAAGCGAGGTCACGCCTCTGCGCTTTGCCTCGAGAACCTCTTGGTGACGATGCATGTGGAGCCCATCGAGGGCACACACGACATGAACCGTGCAATCGGGTTCCTCGAGCTCGAACGAGTTTCGACTGCGGGGGTGTTGTGCGTACTTCTCTTGCGCCACGGCGCAAAGACAGCACGCACCACCAGGGCGATTCGTGATCGAGTGCTAGAGCTGGGGCAGCTGATGGACGAAAAAACGGATGCCATCGATCCGCTCGAGCTCGAGAGATTGAAGCGCTCCGTGCAGCTCACGGATGCAGTGGCCGAAGAGCAGCAAGAAGCGTTCGAGCTCATCGAGCAGGCGCGAAGCATAGGGCTCGAGTTCTCCAACCTCGAGGCGCCGCTGCGGCTTCTTCGCGCGACGGCAGGCGCAACTTTTCGCTTGAACGAGCGGATGGATGGGCGCGTTGAGAATCTGCTTCGTCGAATTCAGGACCAGAAGCAAGGGCTCCTCAACCAACGGCTCGGGGTGCTCACGATCGTCTCCGCGATCTTTCTTCCGCTGACGCTCTTGGCCGGAATCTGGGGCATGAACTTCGAGGACATGCCCGAGCTCTCAGACCCCGGCGGCTATCCGATGGCGCTTGGCTTGATGGCGACCCTCGGGGTGGGCTCGATCTGGTTCTTCTACAAACGAGGCTGGTTCGGCTGAGCGACCCCCGGTTTGGCAACAATTGACGATTCATTGTCGCGCCCCTCGGTGTTGGGGCGGGCGTAGGCAGGTCATGTTCGGGACAGAGTTTGAGGCGCGCAACCCGGCGCCCTGGAGGTTGCCGAATGTCCCTGCTGAACCCCGTATTCGACTCCGGAAACGTGCGCTACCGTGATGGAAAGCGATACGCCTGGTTGGTTTCGCTCCTCGTGCCGCCGATGCTCGGCTGCGGGCCGCTCCTGTACGCGTGGACGGGCTCGTTCGGGTCGCTGTGGATTCCCGCGCTGGCGATCTACGGCACGATCCCGCTCCTCGATGTGCTCCTCGGCGAAGACCGGAACAACCCGCCCGAAGAAGTGGTGCCACTTCTCGAGGCCGATTCGTACTACCGCTGGGCCACCTACGCGCTGGTACCGATCCTTTGGGCTACGTTTCTCGCGAATGCGTACTTCATCGGAACGCACTCACTGCCCTGGTACGGCGTGCTCGCGATGGCGCTCAACACGGGCATCCTTTGTGGCTTCGGCATCAACCTCGGCCACGAGCTCGGGCACAAGAAGTCGAAGGTCGAGCGAAGCCTCGCCACCGCTGCGCTCGCGATGAGCGGGTACGGGCACTTTGCCATCGAGCACAACAGGGGCCATCACCGCCACGTTGCGACGCCCGAAGACTGTGCGTCGTCGCGGATGGGTGAGACGCTCTATCGCTTTGCAATGCGCGAGCTTCCGGGCGGGTTTCGCCGGGCTTGGAGGCTCGAAGCGGGGCGGCTCGAACGGCATGACAAGAGGGTGTGGTCGCTCGAGAACGAAATCGTTCGGGCGGGGCTCGTGACGCTGGGCGTTACGGCGGCACTCGTCGTCGCATTCGGTCTCGTCATGGTTCCCTACCTCCTCGCTTCGTACTTCATCGGCTATTCTCAACTGACGTTGGCGAACTACATCGAGCACTACGGGCTTCTCCGCCAGAGGCGACCGAACGGCTTGTATGAACGCTGTCAGCCGCACCACTCCTGGAACAGCAACCACATTTGTTCGAACTGGGCGCTCTATCACCTGCAGCGTCACTCGGACCATCATGCAAACCCCGGGCGTCGGTATCAGTCGCTTCGACACTTCGATGGAGTGCCAACCTTGCCGAACGGGTACTTCGGAATGAACTTGCTGTCGCTCGTGCCACCGCTTTGGTTCCGCGTGATGGATCCTATCCTGCTGGCGCATACCGATCACGACCCGGCGCGCATCAACTTCGACCCCAAGCGACGGGCGACGCTTTGCGCGCGGTACAGACTCGAAGACGGGCACGCTCGTGAGCAAGCCGAGGCCACGACGCGCGCGGCTGCCTGACCCGGCTTCGAGGGCGCATTCGCAAGAGCGTTGATTCGAACGGGCGAACGCCATATCTTCGCTCGCTACGAGGATGGGCGGTCGAAACGAACGAGAGCGTGATGCGAACGGCGAGGACTCGCTCGATGCGGCACACCTTCGCCCGAGCATTCACCCTACCTACGCAAGACTGCTGGCGGCGGAGCTGAAGCGACGAGGGTTTGGCGAAGCCGCGCTCATCGAAGGAACACGCATCGCTCGAACGCCGCTCCTCGAAGGAGAGCGGTTCCTGAGCTTCGAGCAGTTTCGCCGGCTGGCCGTCCGGGGCATGGAGCTGACCGACGAGCCTTGGCTGGGCCTCGATGTGGGACGCTCGACGCAGATTTCGTCGCACGGCCCGCTCGGCTACGCGATGGTCTCCAGCGCGGACGTCGGGCAGGCACTCAGTGTCATCGAGCGATACTCTGCGCTTCGGCTGCAAGTGGCGGGGTTCTCCCTCGCGCACGACGGCGGCCGCGTGCAGTTGCGTATCGAAGACGTTCTCGGTTGGGGAGCCCTCGAGGAGTACATTTCCCTGCACATCATCGGAGCGATTTCCCTCGTATTCGAGACGGTCAGTGGGACGCAGCTGTCAGACACGCGCGCGGCGTTCACGTACCCTGCGCCCGATTGGGCGGGCGAGTACGCGACGCGTCTTCGTGCGGTGACGCTCGAGTTCGATGCGCCGTGCTGCATGATCGACATGCCGGAGTCGTTTGCGGCGACCCATTGCATTACGGCGGATGCGAGTGCGTTTCGTCAAGCGCTGCGGCTCTGTGAGAGGGCCGAGGCGCAGCATCAAAGCGACGGCGACGGGGCGCAGAAGGTGCTCGACCATCTACTCGACCGAGAAGGCGAGTATCCAAGCCTCAAAGAGATGGCCAAGACGCTCCACATGTCGGAGCGCACCCTGAACCGAAAGCTCAAGGCGCAGGGAACCTCGTATCAGATGCTCCTCGATGACGTGCGACAGGAGCTCGCCGTTTGGTACCTCGAGCAAACCGAGATGCCCGTCGAAGCGATTGCGGAGCGGCTCGGGTATCGGGATACCTCGAACTTCAGTCGGACCTGCAAGCGCTGGTTCGGGGTGACGCCACGGGCGATTCGCGCGGGTTGAGACGGCGCGAGAAAGCCCAGCGCAGCGATCCGGCATCGATATCAACGCGGACGCTAGGCCGGAACGCACCGGAAAGTTCGTCCGCATGCAGTAGTGGCTATCGCCGGAGCGACCTGGAGCACTGCGAAAACGAAAGAACGTTAGTGCCCAACGAGTACGTCATTCATGGGCACCACTCCTTGAGGCAGCGACCAAGGTACGCTACAGCCGGCTCGCGGTATTTCCACGACTTCGTTTTCGCCGGCAGTCGGCTGAGCCAGTGAGAGTTTGGTCCGACGGTGCCCGGCCGCTGGCTGGCCAGCTGTGCGCTCGTCGGGAGGTTCTTCTTTGACAGGACCTCGATGCACGCCCGCAGTTCGTCTAGAGATGAAAACTGAAAAGCCATGCCGTCGTTCTCGATGAAATACCTGGCGAATCCTTTTCCTGGAACTGGCTTTGGCAACGAAGGGACATGTCCTGCTGCGTTCGCCCAGTCTCCCTGGGTTTCGATATGAACCCAGTAGGACATGGGGCTTGCTGTCCAGGATTCGCTGTACTCTACCCAGTGCCGCTT
>JBATTM010000449.1:0-3049 GCA_049670545.1 Polyangiales bacterium | reverse complement strand
ACCTCTGCAAGCCGAGCCGTCCGCCACATGGCCGTGTCGAGCCCGTCCCGATTGCCTCAGTTGATCGGGCCCCGAGCCGTCCGCCACATGGCCGTGTCTGAACCGACCCGATTGCCCCAGTTGATCCGCCCCCTTAGCGGTGCACGCCCATGAGGGCTTCGAGGGTGTCCCTAAGGCCGAGAATATCGGAGTCGCGGACGTGGGCAGAGGCGCCGGCTTCGAGGGCGGCCGTCTTGTCGGTGTCCACTCCCGAGATCAAGACGGCGCGGACGTGTTGCGTGCTATCCGACCGCTTGAGCGCGCAGATGATTTCAGTGCCGGACAGCTGACCCACCTGCGCATCGAGGACGACCGCATCGGGCGGCTGTTGTCCCATGGCAAGGAGCCCGTCCATTGCGTCGGTGTAGTCCACGACTTCAAACGCCTCGCTGAGGGCGCGGCGGACGGCCTTCTTCGAGTCGCGAGCGCCGACGAGCAACGCGACCCGCGGGCGCTCGGCCTCGAGTTCGTCCGGTATGGGGTATCCGTACTTGCGCAGGAAATCGAGCACATGTGGCCGCTTGAAACGCAGGTGCCTCCCAGGAGTCCGAAAATGGGGAATCTGTCCACGATCGGCCCAGTTGTGAATCGTCTTGAGGTCAACCTGACAAAACCGCGCAATCTGTGACGCGGTGAAGAGGTCTAGATTCTTTCGGGCAGAGGCAACCACTACTCCTTTAGGAGTAACTGCCGATTCTGGTAGGTCACAAGGGAACCCGCGCTAAATCCAAGAAAAATGTGGCCTACCCCACAGCGGCTGGGGCATCTACCCACGCGGCGCCTTTCATGACCATCCGCGTGGCCCCTGGCAGCACGGGCTCATCCTCGGGGTGCGCGGGATCACCGGGTAGGGCGAGGAACCAGCCACTGTCATCCGATACGATGCGCGGGCGAACGAGCGGAGGAGTGCGACTCGCGGCGGCACCGACCGCCGATCGACCGTCGTCGAAGGAGGCCAACCACTCGAGGGTACGGACCGTTGGCGGAGCGAGCTTAATCTGACCCGCGTGCATGCCGTCGATCACGGCAGCCGGGCGAAGCCAGACCGCGGAGGTGGTCTCGGTGCCATCGTGGGATGCGACCTGGCCGTCCGGCAACATCGAAATGAAGAAGCGGGTGTCGTACCGCTTACTCTCCATTTTCGGGGTCACCCACCTCGCATAGGGGGTCAGCGCGGACACCTCGACCTTCAGGTTCAACTCGGTCGCGAGTTGAGAGAACACGACGCCGCTTTCCAGTTGGTCTCGGGCTTGTGAAAGGTCGGAGTCGATCCCGCTTCGCGCCAACAACACGCCGGCTTCCTCGAATGTTTCTCGAATGCCGCCAACCCATAGGCCGAGCGCCGAGCGTCCGTCGTCCTCCCCAAGCAGGGCTGCCATGTCTGTGGTCGAGCGATCGACGCGATCGACCCAAGCGTCGCAGGCGTCGTCGGCGTCGATCTTGCCGCCCGGGAACACGTGCGCCCCTCCCATGAAGCCGCTCTGGCCATGGCGACAAAGCATGAACGTCTCGAAACCGGCGCCCGTTTCGCGGAGGACTATCACCGTGGAGGCGTCTCGAATCGGTTTGGCGTCCGAATCGTCGCTCATGATTGTCGAGAGACCAAGACGTGCGTCGTCGACACGCCGATGGCATTGGCGATGCGCGCCAGCGTCTCGAGTGAAGGAGTGTGTCGTCCGGCCTCGACGCGCGCGATGTTCGGGCGGTGAATCCCTGTGCGTCGCGCGAGTTCGGCCTGGGTCAATCCTGCCGCAAGTCGAAGCTCGCGAAGACGCGCGCCGAGCTTCTCGCCGTCGATGGCAATGTCGTCGTCGCCGTGCGACATCGCAGCGCTGGTTTGCACGGCACCGACCCCAAGCCTGCACACCGCTCCGCTTTTGAGACGCAACGTAGCCATGCTCGCGCTCGGGTCGATGGTGATGTCTGCGATCTCCGAGCCATCGTCCGATGCGTCGACCGGTCGTGCGTGAAGCGCGGCTTCTCCGTTGCCCAGCACCGCGAGAATCTCGTCGCCGTAGGGAGATACAGTCACGAACTCGAAACGAAGGTGACGGCCAGCATCCGCACGCCGCGGGAGCGCAGACACCACACGCGTCACGTCTTCTGCACACGACGTGATCAAGCCGTGACACAACTCGGTGATGATGTCTTCGAGTGTGTGTCGATCGCGTTCGACGTGCACGATCGGCATGGCTCCGTTCGCCCGCACGAAAGCGAGGGTCGACAAGAGATCGTCTGCGTAGAGCGTTTCTTCGACGTCGACTACCACCGCGAGTTGACCCTGCACCGCGCTGCCAAGCTCGGTCGGACTGACGACGCGGGCGGCAATCCGTTCCTCGGATAACGCGTCTGTCCATTGCTGCGCGACGTGTTGGCGTTCGGTCAGCAGTGTTACGCTTGCAGTCATCGCTCCTCCGGGTAACGGGAGCGATGAGGTTTACACTTCTGCGAACGGAAGCTCAACCACGGAAAACACGAAAGTACCGCCTGTCGATCTGGCAAGAGGTTTGCTACAGCGTCTCTACACGGAACCGTGGTTGACACTCGTCGGCCGCTTTGCTACCCACCGTCGCCTTCCAACCGGGGTGGCAATTCTCTGTTTCGTGGAGGGAACCACCGATGTTCAAATCGACCTGCGTATTCTCTGGCAACTCCAACCCGGAACTCGCGGAGAAGATCGCCAAGTACCTGGAACTCCCGGTTGCGCGAGCACGGGTGTCCCGCTTCTCGGATGGAGAGGTGTTCACCGAGATCCAGGAGAACGTGCGTGGTGTCGACGTCTACGTGGTCCAGTCCACGTGCGCCCCGGTCAACGATAACCTCATGGAACTACTCGTGATGGTGGACGCCCTCAAGCGTGCGTCCGCCGGATCGATCACGGCCGTCATCCCCTATTACGGATATGCTCGGCAAGACCGCAAGGCTGCACCCCGGACCCCGATCACCGCGAAGTTGGTGTCTGACCTCTTGAGCGCGTCCGGAATCGACCGGGTGGTGTCGATGGACCTCC
>JBATTM010000448.1:0-1630 GCA_049670545.1 Polyangiales bacterium | reverse complement strand
TGGGCGGAGTACGACGAACTCCTGATCGACCCAGACGCGCGGAGCGCCGCTCAGTTCGATGTCGTGCGAAAACCAAACGCGTGGGCGTTTAGTCAGATCCTCGTCGATCCCCGCAAAGACCGTGCGTGGCGGATGGTCGCGCAGGTCGATCTCGTAGCGAGCCGCGACGCGGGCGCCCCTCGATTCCGGCTCGAGTCGATCAGCGAATAGATTGCGTTCGCAGACCCTTTTTTTCGAACCGAGGCTTTGGTAGAAACGCCTTAACCGGGAGGCGTGCATGCACGAAGCAATGGGGTCGGGACTCGACACCAGGACAGCGAGACGCATCGCTGTATCCGAGGTTCAGTCAAGGTCGCGTGAGTTCGGAGGAACGATCGGTGCCGCGGGGATCATGAGCGTATCCCACGGCCTGATGCTGTACCTTTGGGTCGCGTGGCGTTTTCACGATGGCGCCCTGGTCTACCCGGCGAGTGTCGGGGAGTTGTGGGGCGAAATCTCGACGCACGCGGCGCCGAGTTGGCGCGTGTTCGGAATGTACTGGGCATTTCTCGTCTTCGAAGGACTGCTCGCCGCGTATTTGCCCGGAATCAAGATCAAAGGACTTCCGATCCCGTCCCGTGGCGGTCAGCAGCTGGTCTACCGCTGCAACGCAATCTCGGCCTGGTGGATCACGCTCGCAGCCATGGCCGCACTCCACGTCACCGGGGTGTTCCCACTGCAAACGCTCTACGACGAGTTCGGCTCGTTCATGGTCGTCTCGATGATCTCGGGCAACCTCGTCGCCTTCGCCATGTACTTTGGCGCCAAGGTCACGGGAAACGCCGAGCGAATGACCGGCAGTTTCTTCTACGACTTTTTCATGGGCGCGTGGCTCAACCCACGCATCGGTCCTCTCGATCTCAAGATGTGGGCTGAAGTCCGTGTGTCGTGGCTGATGCTCTTTCTGCTCACCACGAGCGGGGCGGCCCACCAGTACGCAACGTACGGCGTCGTGACCACACCGATGATCTTCATGTTGCTCGCGCACTTCCTCTACACCAACGCTTGCATGAAGGGTGAGGAATGCATTCCAACCACTTGGGACATCTTCTACGAAAAGTGGGGGTGGATGCTGATCTTCTGGAACCTCGCCGGCGTACCGTTCGTGTACTGCTTCAACTCCATGTACATCGCGTCACGACCGCCGTTCGAGCATTCGATTCCCTATACGGTGTTCGTCTTCGCGTTGCTGATCGGCGCGTACTACGTGTGGGACACCGCGCAGAGCCAACGAAACCGCTTTCGCATGCAACTCAACGGAAGCTACGTGAAGCGCTTGGCGTTCCCCCAGCTCCCGTGGGGCACGCTCAAGAGCCCCCGTTACCTCGCGACCGAAGCCGGCTCGAAGTTATTGGTCGACGGCTGGTGGAAGTACGCCCGCAAGATCCACTACTCCGCCGACATTCTGATGGCCCTCTCCTGGGGCCTCATCTGCGGCTTCGACCACTTCTTGCCGTACCTCTACGTCTGCTTCTTCACCCTGATGATCTTCCATCGCGCCGGCCGAGACATCGCCCGCTGCAAGAAGAAATACGGAAAGGACTGGGACACGTATTGCAAAGAGGTCCCATACTTGTTCATCCCCGGAATC
>JBATTM010000447.1:0-2485 GCA_049670545.1 Polyangiales bacterium | reverse complement strand
GTGGAGCTCGCGTGGACCGACGTTCGGCCCTCCACCCTGCTCACCCGCGAATCGTTCTTGAACGCGGTGGCGGTTTGCCTCGCGCTTGGTGGCTCGACCAACGCCGTGATTCATCTCATTGCGATGGCAGGTCGCGCCGGGGTGGAGCTCCACATAGACGACTTCGATCGGCTTGCGCGAGAGGTGCCGGTCTTGGTCAATGTGCAGCCCGCCGGCGCACTTCTCATGGAATCGTATGACCAAGCTGGGGGAAGCCGCGCGCTCATGCAACGCCTCGGGGCGAAACTCCACGGGGGGGCCTTGACGATCACCGGCCGCACGGTGTCAGCCAATGTCGAAGGTGCCGAGGTTTGGGACGATGAAGCCATTCGGCCCGTCGACGATCCGGTCGCCACGGAGGCGCTTGCGGTGCTTCGGGGCAACCTCTGTCCGGATGGCGCAATCATCAAGCCCAGTGCGGCCAGCGACGCGTTGATGACCCACCGCGGCAGAGCGATTGTGTTCGATGGGTACGAAGACCTCGTGGCAAACATCGAATCACCGACGCGTGGCATCACCGCCGAGTCGGTTCTCGTGCTTCGTAACTGCGGTCCGCAGGGCGGTCCAGGCATGCCCGAATGCGGGATGATTCCAATCCCGGGCCGTCTCGTTCAGGAAGGCGTTCGCGATATGGTCCGCATCAGCGACGCGCGGATGAGTGGAACGAGTTACGGCACTTGCGTGCTCCATATGACTCCCGAAGCGTACGTCGGCGGGCCCCTCTCGCTTGTCCAAGACGGCGACTGGGTCGAGCTCGACGTTCCAAACCGTACGCTCACCCTCCACGTCGAAGATCAGGAACTGCAACGACGCCGCGCTGCGTGGACACGGCCAAAGGCGCGATACGCACGCGGCTACGGTCAGGTATTTTCGGCGCATGTCTCTCAGGCGTCGGAGGGCTGCGACTTCGATTTCCTGGCCAGCCGAGAGACGGCCGGCCCCCTCCCGTTCTTCGGTCACTAGATCACCATGGCGCAATCCACGAACCCGCACAACGTACCCACCATCGACTACGCGGAGCACCGCTGGGTCGAGCTGCGAGGCGCGAAGCACTGCTACCTCGAAGCTGGCACCGGGGACAAGACGGTGCTCCTCCTCCATGGCTATCCGGACAACGCCTATTCTTGGGAACATCAGATCCGCTTCTTGAGTGACAAGGGCTACCGGGTTCTGGTGCCGTTCACGCGTGGCTACCCGCCGACACAGGTCGCCGACGGTGCTTACTTCGACCGGGCGACGCTCGCGTCCGATGTCGATCAGTTGATCGAAGCACTCAACGACGGCGAGCCGGTTGACCTGGTCGGGCAGGATTGGGGCGCAGCGATCAGCTACGGCGTGTTGGCCGCGTTCCCGCAGCGAATTCGCCGGGCGGTCTTGTTGGCCGTACCGCACCCGGTTGAGATCCGGCGCACGCTTCGTCGTTCACCGAAGCACGCGGTTCGCTCGTTCCACTGGTTTCTTTTTCAACTGCCCGCCATTCCGGAGCTTCTGATTCGAGGGTCGCGGGGTGGTTTTCTCCGCTTTCTGTGGCGACTCTGGTCGCCCGCCTTCGACGACGCGGCGCATGTCGATCAAGTGGTCGAAACGATGCTCTCCGGGCGAAGCGTGGAAGAGACGCTCTCGTATTATCGTGCGGCGCTTCAGCCGAAGTTTCGGGATCCGGCACTGTCGGGCGTCTTTTCAAAGCTGGACGACGTGATCACCGTCCCGACGCGCGTGCTCTGCGGCGAACAAGACATGCGCCGGGAGATGTTGTCGCGGCAGGGAGATCTCTTCGATGCGAGCGCGACGTATGAGTGGGAGACGGTGCCTGACTCCGGCCACTTCCTGCACCGCGAGAAGCCTGACATCGTCAACGAAAGGATTCTTGATTGGATCACACGGCCTGCCTGACAGGCGCGTGGTTTGCTAGGAGAGCACCATGGGCAACGGCGCACACGCTTTGATTCGGACTCTCGTGAACTCGGGCGTCGACACCTGTTTTACCAACCCTGGCACTTCGGAGATGCACTTCGTGGCTGCACTGGACGACTCCGACATGCGGGGAGTGTTGTGCTTGTTCGAAGGGGTAGCTTCCGGTGCTGCGGACGGATACGCGCGTATAGCGGACAAGCCAGCCGGCACTCTCTTGCATCTCGGATGCGGTCTCGGCAACGCCCTCGCGAACCTGCACAACGCACGCAAGGCACGCGTGCCTATGGTCAACATCATCGGAGATCACGCGACCTATCACGTCCAGTACGACGCCCAGTTGCAGTCGGACATCGAGACAATCGCGAAGAACGTATCTACGTGGATCAAGACCACGGCGGAAACGAGTCAGCTCGCTACCGATGCCGCCGACGCCGTGGCGGTGGCCAAAGGCCCACCCGCGCAGATCGCCACGCTTATCCTGCCGGCAGACGTCTCCTGGAACGAAGGGGCCGAGGCGGCACCAGCCCATACC
>JBATTM010000446.1:0-16612 GCA_049670545.1 Polyangiales bacterium | reverse complement strand
ACTCATTCAACCGGATGGCTCGGAGGGGGAAGTATTTCCGTTGTCTGGCGGGCCGACGCTCCTAGGACGCAGCGCGGGTCGGGTGTTCGCCAATGATGCGTACCTTTCTCCTGAGCACGCGGAGTTCCGCTTCGAAGACAATCAGCTCGTCGTCCGCGACATGGAGAGCCTCAACGGCATTTACATTCGCATCGAGCCGGAGGTTCCGATCGAACTCTTCGACGGCAGTGTCTTCCGCGTCGGCCAGGAGATCCTCAGGTTCGAGGGGCCCGATTTCCCGGAGGCCCCAGAGGACGGGACGCAGTACATGGGCAGTCCGCACGCGGGGTTCCTCGGCCGTGTTTGCTTGGTGGTAGGGCGCGAGACGACCGGCAATAGCTATCCAGTCCCCCCGCACGGGATTCATCTCGGCCGCGAACGCGGCGATGTCGTGTTTCCCGACGACGGCTACGTATCCGGGCTCCATTGTCGTATCCATTCCGAGGTAGGGCACGTGTTCCTAACCGACGTAGGAAGCTCGAACGGGACCTTCGTTCGGGTCCTCAACGAATCGTTCGTGCCGCCGGGGACGTTCGTGCTCATGGGGCAACAGCTGTTTCGAGCCGAGTACTGACGAACTCCTCAATGCGGTCGATGATGCGATCGGGTTGTTCGACTGGCGCGGCATGGCTGGCGTCGGAAACGATCTCCAGCTCAGCCTCGGGAATCGTGGCTGCCAATTCTTCGGCCAGCGCCATGGGGGTGAACGTGTCGTGTTCAGCCGCGATCACCAAGGTTGGTGTCTTCACTTCCGCGAGAAACTGGCGTGCGTCGTGCAGACCGGCCATCTGGAGCATCGGCAGGAATACATGTGGGTCCATGAGCGCGGCATGGTCCCAGTACCTTTGGAAGTCTTCTTCTTGAATCCGATCGGCATCGAGTTCCCGTCCTGCACAGGCGATTCGAAACGCGAGCGCGGCTGGGGCTCGCCCCCACACCGCGCGCGCGAGCCACGGAAACGAACGGGCACCGCGAATGAGGCTTGGGAGCACTTGGTCGAGAAGATCCGTGCCGTGAAACGTCGAGGTAATACGTCCGAAGGTGCCGCACATCAACACCAGGCCTGCCACTCGACTGGGATGGCGATGGTAGAACTCGAGTGCGACTTGCACGCCCATCGAGTGGGCGAGCAACACGACCTGTTGCGCCTCGAGGTGGTCGCACACGTTCGCGGTATCTTCCGCGAGGTCTTCGATTGCGAGTCGCTCCGAATCGACAGGGGGCCCGCTCCGCCCGTGCCCGCGAAAGTGGGGGTGGATCACGCGATGTCGGACCGACAGCCTTGGCTGCAAGTACCGCCAAGCAAACCCCTCGCATCCGATGCCATCGATGAGGACGATCTCAGGCGAACCGCTGCCGCCGGCCTCGTAGAAAAGACGGGTCCCATCCGCAGCTTCGATGAAGCCCTCGCGGTCGTACTCCACGCTAGGGAGCTTACTTCTTTGTCGCGTCTTCGGGGGTGTCCGGAATGTCGTTCACCGAGGGGAGCTTGCGGATCTCGGGGAGCGCGATCTTGACGCAGCGTTGGACAATCCAGGAGAGCGACCGGTCGAGCCTCGCCGATTCGTGCTTGATGTCGTGTAGCATCGATTCAGGGAAGTAGAGGCTTTGCTTGCGCTTATCAGTGGTCGACATCGTGAGAAACTCCACGCGAGCGCGTACCATCGTGGTGGCGCCGCCAACAGTATGTGCTGGTCCTACCCATGGATAGATGCAGTGTCAATGGTAAAGGTCTGAAATCCATGTCTGCTGACCCAACCTCCCAAAGAAAACGCGTCGTCATCGGGGGTGTGCTCGCGATCGTGATCGTCGCGGCGACCGCAACCGCGGTGCTTGCGCGCCGTAGCCCGTTTCAACCGCTTTCGGTATTCGCGCGAGCGCTTGCGGCGATTGAGGTGAACTACGTCGAGCCCGTCGACCAACAGAGCCTGATATACGGGGCAATCCGTGGATTGACCACTGCGCTCGATCCTCACTCCGTCTTTCTCGATCCGCAAGAGTACGCGATTCTAGAAAGCGACTCGGAAGGACGCTTCGCGGGTGTCGGCGTGGAAGTTTCGACGAAGGAAGGATGGTTGACGATCCTGTCGGTGTTCGACGGAGGCCCCGCGGCAAAGGCTGGGCTGCAAGCTGGCGACCGGTTCCTGGCGATCGAAGGCAAGGAGGCGCGAGACATTCGGCTCTACGATGCCGTCCAGCTGATTCGCGGCGAGCCCGGGACGAACGTGAACGTCACCATTCGGCGCGAAGGCAAGGAAGCCCACATCGAGCGCACTCTCACACGCGCGTTCATCGATGTAGACCCGATCGAAATGAAGATCCTGGATCACGGCGTCGTGTTCGTCGGGATTCGCGCCTTTCAAGAGAACACGGCGTCGCTTTTCGCCGAGGCGCTCGACCAGGCGGTCGTCGGACTGCGCAAGCGGGGAGGTGTGCGAGGCGTGCTCCTCGACCTCCGCGACAATGGCGGCGGCTTGTTGCGTGAGGCCGTGCTGGTGAGTGACGAGTTCCTGTCCTCCGGCGTAATCCTCACGACGCGAGGTCGAGGCGGAGAGCTCATTCGCGAGTTTCCCGCACGACGAAGTGGCACACGTCCGAAGTGGCCGATCGTGGTCCTCATCAACGAGCGCACGGCAAGCGCGTCCGAGATCGTCGCTGGGGCATTGAGTGACCAGGGTCGTGCCGTGCTCGTGGGAGTTCGCACGTTCGGCAAGGGGAGCGTCCAGAGCATTTTTGAGTTGCCCGACGGAAGTGCGCTCAAACTGACAATCGCGCGCTACTTCACACCGTCCGGAAGGTCGATTCAAGCGGAGGGAATCCGCCCCGACATTCTCGCTCTTGGAAAGGCAGAGGACGAGGAGCCGACGCCCATTCGGGAGGAAGAGCTCGATCGTCATCTCGCACCGACGTCCGGAGGTGTGGCGAGGAGGGAGGAGCGCGAGATGATGCCAACGGAGGCGCCGTCCGGGCTCCCCGACAGTCGGACGCTTGCGGACGACGCTCAGGCGCAGCGTGGATACCAAGAGCTCGTGTCGCGTATCCGAGAGTAGCGAAACGCGAACCAGACCGCGTGCGCTGCCGTCCTCGACGCCTCGTGTGCGTGGCCCTCGGACGTGCGCTACGTTCCGCCCCGCATGGAGACCACGGAACCCACCTCGGGACGCTACGGGCCGTACGGCGGTCGCTACGTTGCCGAGACTTTGATGCCCGCGCTCGACGAACTCACGCGTGCTTACGAAGCCTCGCAACGAGATCCTGAGTTCAAGGCAGAGCTCGAGTCATTGCTAGAGCACTACGCGGGTCGTGAGACGCCGCTCTACTTTGCTTCACGCCTCTCGGAGGAGGTTGGCGCGCGCATTTGGCTGAAGCGCGAGGATCTTTGCCACACCGGGGCCCACAAGGTGAACAACACCATCGGGCAAATTCTGCTGGCGAAACAGATGCGGAAGACTCGCATCATCGCAGAGACGGGTGCAGGACAACATGGGGTAGCGACGGCGACGGCGTGTGCGTTGATGGGCCTTCCATGTGAGGTGTACATGGGCGCCGAAGACGTGCGACGGCAGGCGCCGAACGTACGTAGAATGGAATTGCTGGGCGCGACGGTGCACGCGGTGACTTCGGGCTCGTCTACGCTGAAAGATGCGATGAACGAGGCGCTGCGCGACTGGGTCACGAACGTTCGAACGACGCACTATTGCGTCGGCTCAGTCGCGGGGCCGCATCCGTATCCGATGATCGTACGCGACTTCCAATCTGTCATTGGAAAAGAGTCTCGCTCGCAGATGCTGGAACGAGCCGGACGTCTTCCGGACGCGGTGGTGGCTTGTGTCGGCGGCGGCTCCAACGCGATGGGGATCTTCGCCGGGTTCCTCGATGACCCCGCAGTAGCCCTCATCGGCGTCGAGGCGGCGGGAGAAGGGATTCCGACTGGCCGCCACGCGGCGCCTCTGTGCGCGGGCGGCGTCGGGGTACTGCATGGCGCGAAGAGTTACGTCCTCCAGACAGACGACGGCCAGATCGTCGAGGCCCACTCGATCAGCGCAGGACTCGACTATCCCGGGGTTGGCCCCGAGCACGCATGGCTGAAGGATAGCGGGCGCGCGACGTACGGTTCCGTCACGGACGAAGAAGCACTTCGCGCGTTCCAGCAGCTGTGTCGGACGGAGGGGATCATTCCCGCACTCGAGACGAGCCATGCGTTCGCGTACCTGCCGAAGGTCGCGAAGCAGTTCGGTAGCGACGCGGATATCTTGGTGTGTCTTTCGGGACGGGGCGACAAGGACCTCGACACCGTCTTGGCACAACTCAGAGAGAGGAACTAGGGTTCGTGGGACGCATTGCGGATGCATTCGCGAGGGCGAAACGCGAGGAACGGGCCGCGCTCGTCATCTACTTGTGTGCGGGCGATCCAGATCTCGAGACCACCGTCGACCTCGTGGTCGCGGCCGCCGAGGCGGGTGCGGACGTCATCGAGTTGGGAGTCCCGTTTAGTGATCCCACGGCGGATGGGCCTGCGATTCAGCGTGCAGCCGAACGTTCGTTGGGCGGCGGGACCACGCTGTCTCGCGTGATCGAGACCGTCGTGGCGATCCGGGCCCGCACCGACGTGCCGCTACTCCTGTTCGGCTATTACAACCCGATTCTCTCGTACGGCGAACAACGGCTGGTCGATGACGCCGCCGAGGCGGGTGCGGACGGCTTCCTAGTCGTCAATCTTCCCCCGGAAGAGAGCGATGGTCTGCGGCTTCCTGCCATTGAAAAGGGTCTCGACTTCGTCCCTCTGATCGCGCCGACAAGCGAAGGCGGGCGCATCGCGCAGGCGGCGCGGGTGGCGACGTCGTTCATCTATTATGTCTCGATGACCGGCGTCACCGGATCTCAGGCGACCGACCTGGTGAAAGCCGCCGAGCGAGCAGGCGCGCTGCAAACGGAACTCGGTCGGCCGATTGCAATCGGGTTCGGGGTCAAGTCACGCAGCGACGTGACGACCGTCGCGCGTCATGCAGATGGTGTCGTCGTTGGAAGCGCGGTCGTTGGCGCGGTCGAGGACGCGGAGTCGCCAGCGGCGGCAGTAGACGCGGTGCGCGCGTTGGTCGGCGATCTCGCGGCCGGTGTACGCCGACAGTAGTGCCCTTGTGGGCCCACGACGATGACTGTACTGTCTTTCCATGAGCAGTACGGATGTCATTTCTGCCAATCTGCCGATCCTACGAGAACTGCGTGACCGTATGGCCCAGCACGAACTCGCCGATCGGGTGGGGGTCTCGCGCCGCACCATCGCGCGCCTCGAAAGCGGTGAAGTCGCGGACCCCGGAGTCGACCTCATGAGGCGCATCGCGCACGAGCTCGGCGTCAGCCTCTCGCTCCTCACAGATGCACCCCTAGCAGCGGTCACACTTCCCCTCCCCAAACACCTCTGCACCCATCTCCTCACCCCCTCCGCCCTCGACGCCATCACCCAAACCCTCCGCACCCACCCCGAGTAAAGGGGACAGTCCCCTTTTCAGAGGGGTTAATGACCCTACCGCCTTAACCCTTGGATAAAGGGGACTGTCCCCTTTATTCGGGCTTGTGGCGGTTGCGGGCGAGGCTTGTGGTGGCGGCTTTGGCGATGGCTTTGCGGAGATCGTCGTCTTGGATCTGGCCGAGTGCGCGGCCGAGGGCCTCGGGGAGAGCCGCGAGGCGCACGGGGTCGGGCGCAGGTCGAACAGCGGGGCGGCGGTTCGGAAGGTCGGGGAGAGGCCCCACTTTGAAGCGCAGCTGCTTCACTCCGCTGTGAGGTGCGTGCTTGCGAAGCTCTGCCAGCAGATCGGCGCTTAGATAGTGCAGCTCGTTGGCCCACACTGATGAACTCACGTGCACAATTAGCACGCCGTGTATCAGCTTCACAGGGCGTGCGTGGTCGACGATTCGTTTCGGCACCGATCGACCCCACCAGGAAAACGCCTTTGCGGCATCAAACTGATCGGGCTCAGGGTAGACCCCGCGCAACACCTTCTCGACAGGTTCGAGCTTCCCTTTTCTTCGCCTACGCATCGTCGAGACACGCTTGGTACAGCGAGAGGAGCGATTCCTCCGTGCAACTGCGGGGGTTGAGGTGATGGCAGGCGTCCGCGAACGCGAGGGCCGCGAGTTTGGGTAGGTCGTCTTCCGTGATGCCCTGCGAACGAAGATCCGATGGCAGCCCGAGTGCGCGTCGCATCGCCCGAATCGCCCCGGCGCACTCGAACGAGAGCGTATTCGGGTCGTCACTGCGCACGCCAAGTTGCCGCGCGACGTCCGCGATGCGATCCGGGATCGCGCCACGGTTGAAATCAAGCACTGCGGGCAGGCAGATCGCGTTGGCGAGCCCGTGGTGCAATCCGAACTCTGCTGACAGCGGATGGGCGAGGGAATGGCATGCGCCGAGCCCCTTTTGAAACGCGACCGCTCCCATCATCGCGGCCTTGAGCATTTCACCCCGTGCCTCGAGGTCGTTGCCGTCGATGACCGCAGTTTGCAGTGACTGGTGGCAAAGCCGCACCCCGCCAAGTGCCAAGGCGTCAGCCATCGGATGGTCTCCGAGCGAACAATACGCCTCGATGCAGTGCGTGAGCGCGTCCAACCCGGTCGCCGCGGTGATTTGCGCCGGCATCGTGCGGGTCATCGTTGGGTCGAGAACGGCGACCTCAGGCAGAAGCAGTGGAGAAAAGATCACCGTCTTGCGGTTCGTGGCCTGGATTGTCACCACGCCGCTTCGCCCTACTTCACTTCCTGTCCCGGCAGTTGTGGGGATCGCGACCATCGGGGGCAGCGGCCCGGCTATGCTTTCGCCACCACCGATCGCATCGTCATATTGCGCAAGCGGCCCCGGGTGCGTCGCCGCGAGGCGAACGAGCTTCGCGACATCGAGCACACTCCCGCCACCAACGCCGACGATCACGTCGGCGCCGAACGCGTCGTACTCGCGCGCCGCCCCCAAGACCTCCGACTCGAGCGGGTTCGAGGAAACCTCGAGAACGGTTGCGTGCGGGATCGATAGTGCATCGAGAGCCGTGCGCACCGGCGCAAGTAGCCCCGCCGTATCGATGCCACGGTCGGCCAGGATCAACGCACGCTTGCCGCCAAGCCGTGCCGCTTCGACGCCGCACTGGGAGACCGCCCCCTCGCCGAAGAGCACCCGGGTTGGAAAGCTCCACGACACCAAGTCGTTGGGTGTCGTCATTCGCGCCCTACGCGCCGCTCCATGAGGGCCCGAATCGCTTGGTCTGCAGTCAGGGCGCCGTTCGACACGGCAACGAACGTCGACGATATCGGTGTCTCGATCCCGAGCTTGTGGGCGTGCTCGATCATGTGTTGAGCCACTTCGAAGCCCTCCACGTAGGCACCCGCTTCGGCGTAGGCCTTCAGTCGGTCGACGCCTTCGGCCATTGCGCGACCGATGCGTGCCTCTGGGCGATCATCACCCGCGACCGCGGCGAGGAGGTCGCCGAGTCCTGCGAGACCGAGAAAAGTGCCCTCGTTGGCGCCAAGCGTCTCGCCGATGCGTGCGATCTCCACCATGCCCCGCGTCGCCATGACGGCGAGTGTGCCAGGCTCCGCGTCGTTGGCCTGCGCGTAGGCGAGAACCACCGTGAGAAATCCGACGGTGGCGCTCGCGAGTTGTACGCCAATGACGTCGGTCGTGTCGTAGACGCGCAGCTCAGAGCCCCCGATCGTCTCACGGACCATCTCGGTGACTTCGGGGAACCGGGTCCCGAGAACGGCGCCACTTGGGCGACCTTCTGCCAGGGCGTCTGCGACGAGTGGCCCGGCGAGGGCACCGAGTCGCCGTGCCGCCGTGTGTTCGCGAAGCACCGTGGTAATTGTTTTCAGCTCTGGGCCGATCAGCCCCCGGCTGATGTGGACGACCAAGTGCCGGCCGTCGACGACCTTGCCGAGCTGCTCTGCGATGCTGATCGCATGGCGAGCAGGGGCCGCGAGGTAGATGATGTCTCGGTCGTGCATCGGGTCGATTGTGGTCGACAGACGGATGGGGTCGGGTAGCTCCCGCTCCCGACGGCTCCAGAGAACGACGTCGTGGCCATGGCGGGCGCTCGCCAGCGCGATCGCTCGCCCGAAAGTGCCGGCCCCGAGAACGCCAACCCGCAGACTCATCGGTGCACCCCGAGGGCTTCGATCTCGCACGCGGCCTCCATCTGTTCGGCGTCGGCGATTTGATCGGCGAATGGCACGAGGCGATTCTGATAGTAGAGCAAGAGCGATGGGTCGCAGATCACGACATCGTTGCCTTGCAGGCGTGCTGCAGTTGCGTTGTGGTAGCCATTCCAGAAATTCAACCCCTGCTCGAGAAGCGACTCCGGAGATTCCTCACGGACGACGTCACTGATCCGCACGATGCCTTTCTCCTGAAGCCCCATCAGGCGATCCCGGGCCTGGCCGAGATCCTTGAGCAGAGTGCTTCGGTCGATGCTGATGTCGTTGCGGAGCCGAAGTCGCGCGAAGAGGTCCATCCCCTGTGTTTGTTGCACCAAGTGCCGGAAGAGTACGTGTCCAACCACTTGCGTGCTCATCAACACGGTGTCCTTCTCATATCGCTCTGACAGGACCGTCCCGAGCTCCCGTGTGTACGCCGCGTCTCGGGCAGCGTCGACGACCGGTGTGCCCCGATGTTCGACATAGCCGCCTGGGTCGATTTGATTGCCGGCGGGGCTCAGAGAACCCCCGCGTTCGTCTAGTGAATTGCCGAAAGGGTCGATCGGTTCGCCGAAGCGGATGATGCATGCTCCGCGCATCCCCACGACCTTCCGAAAGAACGAGAACCAACGATCGATTCGAGAGAACTCATCGTCCTCGATGATGTACCGCGCCTGGCCTTCTTCCGTGAGCCAATCTCGGACCAGGGTTTCCGCCTCGAGGACGAGCGCGTAGTTGATCGTCGTGGGCACGAACCAAACCGGGCGATCGACGCGTCGTACGCGGTTGGTGGTGAACGCCTCGACGGCTGAACCGAGAAGACCGAGCTTCAAGCGCTGCTCGATCATGCCTGAGCGACTGCGAGTCCCGCCGGGAAAGAACAACGAGTGGTACCCGCGCTCGATCATGACCTGCGAGTAGAGCTTCAGTACCTCTTTGTATAGCTGCACGTTGATTCGGCGGTCGACGCGGTATGCGCCGAGGTTGTGCATGAAGAAACTGATGATCGGGTTGGTGAAAAGGTTCTTGCCGGCTCCGTACACAACCGGGGAGAGGCCACTCACCTCGAGCGCTTGCGCGAGTACGATCGAGTCGAGGTTGGACGAGTGCGTGGGCACGAACACGAGGCTTCCCTGGGACTGCAGGTGGGCGAGATGCTCGATGTCGCCCTGCACCCGCAACACCCGACTCAGGACTTCGGACTGGGGAGTGGTAAAGCCCCTCGTGAAGCGCCGCGGCTCCATGAGACCCGCGACCATTCGAGGGATCGCTTGTCGCGCGAAGCGGTACACGCGTGGATCGAAGTTTCCTGCGACGTCGCGCGACATCGTCGTCACGATGGTGTGAAGCACTCGCTTCTGCTCGGCGTCGTCCATCTTCCCGATCCGACGAATCATCGACCGCCAATAGCCGAGGCGATCCCGTGCCTCGTCGTCGCGCTGCCGCTCCAGCCGCCGAATCTCGTGAAACGCGGCGTCGTTGAGCGCCATCTCGAGGCGTCCTCGGTTGGGCTCATGGGCGCTACAAATACGGCTGACCACGTCTGATACGATGTCGTCGCGCTCGCTATTGAACCAAAAGATCGAAGGGTCGCTCGGCCGCGGCACATACGGCTTGATGTGGGGCAAACGAAGAGGGCGTTCCGAAAAAAGGCGCTTCAACATCGATTACCTCGTCATGCAGACTCGAAATATCGCCGGAGCTCCCATTCGCTCACTGACTTTCGGTACTCGCGGCATTCCCAATCTCGGGTGCGAATGTAGTGGTCGACGAAGGGATCGCCAAGGGCCTCGCGCGCGGATTCACTCCGCTCCAGCCTCTGCACTGCGGCCTCGAGCGTCGCAGGAAGGGCGAGCGAAGGATCCACCTGTTGCGTCGCGTCCCCGGAAGTCATGGGGGGCGGAGCGATACCTTTGTTGATTCCGTGAAGCCCCGAGCCCAAACAGGTTGCCATTGCAATATATGGATTGATGTCCGCCGCCGTCTGACGAAATTCTACGCGTGCTGCATGGTCGCCTGGGCCCAGAATCACGCGAGCGCCGCAGGTACGATTCTCGATGCCCCAAGACGCACTCAGCGGTGCCCATACGCCGGGGACATAGCGCTTGTAACTGTTGACGAACGGTGCGTAGAGCGCGGTGAGTTCGGGCGCCAGCGTCACCAAGCCGCCGAGGTAGTGGAGACCAGTTTCGCTCAGGGTGTCGCTCCTCGGGGCAGCAAAGAGGTTGATCTGTCCTCCAGCGTCCCAGAGGCTTTGGTGCAGGTGCCCACTCGAGCCTGGCAACTCGGGATTCCACTTCGCCATGAATGTCACGGTGTAGCCATGACGATCGCAGATCTGTTTCAAGGTCGCCTTGAAGAGGGCGGCTTTGTCCGCGGCCGCGATGACGTCGTCGTACACCAGCGCTGCCTCCCAGACGCCGGGCCCCGTCTCAGTGTGAAGGCCTTCGATCTCGATCTCGTAGGCGGCACACGTGTCGAGAATGTCATCGACGAGGAGTTGGTGCTGCCCCTCGCGGAGCCATGAGTATCCAAACATCCCAGGACTCAGCGGCTGCAGGTCTCGAAAACCCTTCTCATGCAGGGTGTCGGTGGTCTCTTGGAAAACCCAAAACTCGAACTCCGCGGAGAACTTCGTTCGAAACCCGGCTTTGACTGCGCGTTCCTCAATCGATTTCAGCAATCCACGTGGACAACCGGGATGCCGCGTGCCGTCCTGCATGTGGAAGTCGACGAGAAAATGAGCGGTATCTGGCGCGTAGGGCAGGACACGCATGGTCGACGCGTCGATCTTCGCGAGCGCATCGGGGTACCCCGTCTCCCACCCGGTCACCGCGGCGTTGTCGTAGAGCTGGTCGTTGATGTCCCAGCCGAAGATCACGTCGCAAAACCCGAATCCCTTGTCGAGTGCTGACCAGAACTTGTCGAGGCTGATGTACTTGCCGCGCAGGACGCCGTCGACATCGAACCCGCCGACTTTTACCTTCCGGATGCCTCTGTCATTGAATTCACGTCGTAGCTGTTCGCGCAAGAACCTCT
Source organism: Polyangiales bacterium (assembly GCA_049670545.1). Taxonomy (GTDB): domain Bacteria; phylum Myxococcota_A; class Polyangia; order Polyangiales; family Houyiibacteriaceae; genus SG8-38. Next base: position 5,356 of record JBATTM010000446.1, on the reverse strand, counting down.
CCTCGGGGTGGGCAGGATACTCTATTTTGAGTTCAGGTTGGCGATTCTACTTAGACGGAATCAGCCGATGAACCAAGCCCAAACCCACCACGAACAGCACCGCGACGGAGGCATGACCAAGAAGAACGTGGCTCGTCGTATCGATCGCGCAGTGCGCCTTGAGCACGAAGTTGCCGGCGAGACCGGCTGCCGCTGCCGCGACGAGGCTACCGAAGGCGTTCCCGCGATCGACCAACCGAAGTGCCGCGTAGACCGGGACACCCAGCAAGAGCCCAAAGCCCATGCAGATCCCTGCCATGACGCCCGTGGCGTGCTGGTGAGTGGCCGCCTGCGCACCGGAGCCAGGTGCAAACGCCGCTAGGACGGTTGCGCCGACCGCGATGCCCACGAGGCATAGGATTTGCCAGCGCGGGAGCTCGGGATGATGCACGGGTCGGGTCACCACGATCATAGCGACCATCAACAAGATGAGGTACGCGCCCAAGGTCGTCACCCATGGTGTGCTTCGCATCGATTCATCGACCATTGGCAGGTTGAGCAACGCGACGATGCCGAGCATTCCGAAGACGACGAGCAGCACCAACCGCCGCGCCAAAGTCGACCGACTGCGCAAGAACCCACCCATCGATTTGTCGCTCTTGTCACATTGCTTCTGCACGTCGGCGAACATCCGATCCAGAAGCTCGTCGTTCGCGGGCGGATCACTCGGATCAAGCTCGCGAAGACGTTCGCCAAGGCCTGCATCCGGGCCAGCTGAATCGCCACTATTCATTCATCACCACGTATTTCCGAGACTAACAATTGTTTCAAGGTTGCGTAGGCTCGGTGTGCGCGAACACGCACAGCCCCCTCCGATGTGCCGACAATCGCGGCCACCTCCGCATACGGCCTCTCTTGGAACCAATGGAGCTCCACGACCTCTCGCTGGCTATTGGGCAGCTTTTCGAGTGCTTGATGGAGCAGTTGAGAGCGCTGCCGTACCTCGATGGGCATGAACTCGGCCTCAGGGGCGGCCTGAGTCTCGACCTCGAGGGTGGTCATTTTTCTTCGCTTCTTTCGTCGCCAGTGTTCTCGCACGAGGTTCATCGCGATGGTCATGACCCATGGCCGGAGCTTCGAGCCGCGGCGGAAGTCGTTGCGGGCGCCGTGCAAACGAAAGAAGGTTTGTTGCACGATTTCTTCGGCGAGTTCTTCGGACCGTAGGTGTCGACGTGTGAGCCTCAGCAGGATGGGAGCGTACCTCTCGAACAAGACGCGAAACGCGGCGTCGTCGCCATCGACGTATGCGTCCATCAGCTCTTCGTCGGTCGAGTTCGAGTTTACGGGGCTAGTCGACATACTCCGCAGCGGGCGTGGCCTCTGGACTAGCTCCACTTTGGCGGGTCCACCAGTGGGCGGCGACCACCATGATTCCCAGCACGGCCAGGAGAACCGCGATCTGTAGCCAATAGCGCCGCGTATCGACGCCTTGGTGCTCGATGATCAGTGGCGCCCGAGGCGGGTTGGGGCGAGGCCGTGCCCCCGAAACGCTCAGGACGGTGCCGGCAGGGTGGAGGCTACTCGCGTGCGCGGGTGGCCGTGTCGAGGCGAGGGCAGGCACCGGGTAAGAGCCCACCGTCGACGATTCCATCCACGGCGCGATGTCTTGAGTTTGTGGGTTGAGTTGGGAGGACTCCACCTCGAGCCATTCGAGTGCGGAGAGCATCCCCGCAGCGTTCGGATAGCGCGCGTCGGGATGACGGGCCATGGCGCGTCGAATGACGTCTCTCAGTCCGGGGACGTCTTCGAAGCCTTCGTCGCTCTCCCAACCCACCGGCGGTGCTCCACGAACCATGTGGTGTAGAAGGGTACCGACCGCGTAGAGGTCGGCAGAGGCTGGGACCGCATTGGTCCCGATGAGTTCGGGCGCCATGTACGCAATCGCGTGCTCGCCTGAACCGGTGTGCGCTGCATGCGCGCTTGCCTCTGGGTGCACCCTGAGAAACGGAACGATGCCCGTGCCGACTACGCGAGCGCCAGTGTTGCCGTCGGACTCGCGTGTGATGATGATGTTCTGCGGAGTGAGGTCGCCGTGCACGATGCCCTGCTCGTGGGCAGCTTCGAGGGCTGAGAGGACGCCGCGCGCGACTCGGAGCACGGTTGAAGAAGGGAGTGTTCGATCGCGGAGAACCTCGCGAAGGAGGCGTCCGCGGGTGTCGTGGAACGCGATGTATGGCACTCCGTCCACAGCGCCTGCGTCGAGGACGCGCGGGAGAGATCGGGCTCTAGCGCGCCCGAGCCGCTGGACCAGAGTCGAGAACCCTGCCTCCGCCCGGGTCGAGCGCGTGAGGTCGATCGGGAGCACGCAGATGATCAGAGGTGTGCCCTCGGACGCCGCGCGATAGTACGATGCACGTCCGCCCCACGGAAGCTGTCCGTCGATGTCATAGCGGCCGGCGAAGAGCTCGTCCGTCGACGAATGTGCGCCACCAGGGGAAGGAAACATCCCGTGAGAATAGACCCAAAGACGATCGGTGACGAGGATCGATCTTGATGCTCAGGAGTCGGGTTTCCCGCGAACCTGGCCACGGCTATGCACGACGCCCGTGGACGGGTTCGTCAGTTCGAACCCACGTGCATGATCTCCGGTGACCCATGTTTCCATCTGGACCGTGCTGCCTGCGTGGGTTTCGCGTAGGTACTCGATCGAGAGGCTCGCCAAGGGGCCGACGAGCCCGGCGTCTTGTTGAGAGAGCGCAGCGAGCTGGCGGGTGTCGTCGGCGAAATCGACGTATCGAGCCTGGTTGACGTGCCGAAAACTATCTTGGTCGCTCGGGCGGACAACCCAGCTTCTCTTCCACGAAGATTCGCGCGGCACATCGGACCACGCCACCGGCTCGGGAAGCGGCTCGTCGAGCACGGCAGTGGAGAGATCCTCATCGAGGGGAGCGGGACCGTCCGGTCCGATGTGCACGACGGTGACGCGGGCACGAGCCGCCACCGCGCTGTCTTGAACTCTCGTGACCGCGTGTCCGAAGTCGTAGCTCGTACGACCAACGCGGCCCAGCCAGGTCGCGATTTCGATCTCGTCTTGGTAACGTAGCGCGACCCCGTAGTCGAACGATGCGGCGCGTGCCACGCCGCCAACGATGCGATTTCGCAGAACGAACGTCTCTCTCCCGAAGACTTCCCACCGCGCCGCCTCGAGCATTCTCGATAGCCAGCCCGGCGATACGGTGGCTGTGGCGTCCGTCTCGATCCCGCGGACGACATGGTGCGCGCGAACGATGGTCTCGATGGCTGAACTCATTCGGGGTGTGTCTTACGCGAAGTTGTCTGGTCGTTCCACACAATGGACGCCGCCAGGCGCTTCGATGAGGGTCGCGCACTGATTGCAATGACTGCAACCGTTCCTATAGTTTGCGCGCATCTGGGCCTCCTTCGGGAGGTCAGGGTCGAAGATCAGAGCACGTCCAAGTTGGATGAAGTCGAACCCCGCGTCCATCACGCGACGAATGCTGTCGTTCGTGCAGACGCCACCGATATAGCAGACGCCGCATTGCACACGGTCACGGATTCGCAGCGCCGGTTCGAAAAAGTAGGTCTCCTCGTAGGGATACGTCTTGAAGAACGAGCGAGAGGCCAACCTAATCCCAACCTTCATCAATAGGCTCTTCTCTTGCTTGATGAGTCCGGGCGCAAGGCTATCCCCTCTGAACAGCAGCATCGGGTTGTGACTGCTCGTCCCACCACTGCAGATGATCACGTCAATCCCCCCGGCTTCGAGAAGCGCGGCGATCTGGACGGAGTCTGCGTAGTCGACGCCGCCCGGCACGCCGTCGGTCATGCTGATCTTGCCCAGCAATGGATAGTCGTTGCCGACGGCGGCGCGAACGGCGTCGAGCACCTCGAGGGCGAACCGCATGCGATTCTCGAGCGTCCCGCCGTACTCGTCTTTTCGCTTGTTGGTCTTCGGACTGATGAACTGACTGATGCCGTAGCCATGCCCAAAGTGAATCTCGATCGCATCGAACCCGACCGACTTCATGAACCGTGCCGCCTCTGCCATCACTGACACACGCTCGTCGATCTGCGTTTTGGTCATCCCACTCACCCAAGGCATGCCGTACCCGAGTCCGAGCGGGTTGATCCCAGCCGAAGGGCCCATCGGTCGTTTCCCTCGGAATTCTTTGTTCTTCGTGAACCCGCCCGCGTGGCCGAGTTGTCCAGATACCTTCGTGCCCGTGGCGTGCAGTGTGTGGATGAAGTGCTCGAGCTCGGGTCGAATCCCTTCGTGCATATAGATCATGTCTTCATGGAGGCGCCCGTCGGACTCTGCCGCGCAATACGCAATCGTGGTCATTCCGACGCCGCCCTCACCGATGCGCGAGTGGAACCGTGTGAGCGCCTCACTGGGGACGCCCCCGGGGCTCTTCCCCTCGAAGGTCGCCGCTTTGATGAGACGGTTGCGCAGCGTCAAACGATTGATCGTCGCCGGCGTGAAGCACTTGTCGAGCGAATCGGGCATCGGACGCCGCGAGCCTATCATCCACGGGTGATTTGGCGAGTTGGTGGGCTAGGGGCGACTGCCGAGGTACGCCTGCACCGCGCGAGGAACGGGCTGGCGCCCGAGGGCCTGTGTCAACGCCCAACGCTCGTCGTGGGGATCGTCCACGAAATGCGTTTCGCTTCCCTCACGAAACGCGATCGGAATCCCATCTCGAAGCAAGATTCGATTCTTGGGTGTCGCAGGGACACGGTCGCCCGGCGTTAGGATGCCGATGAGGTTCAGGGGGTCCGCAGCGCTGATCGAAATCAGTTCCCCCGTCTTTGCCCGGCGTCGTGCCTTGCGAAGGGCGGTGACCGCCTCCGGGAGTGCGTACTGCTCGCCCGCGAAACCGGCGACGAACCGGCCACCTCGGATCCGTCCCTGAGCCTCGAGACGACGGTAGACACGCAGAAGCTCGTACCAAGGAGGCAGGTCGCCCTCGCGGTCGAGCACGCGCCGAAAGACGACACCCCACCGTCGAAGGAGGGTCCATGCTACCGACTCGACGTCGTGCTCGGGCGACACGCCCGGAAGCAGCGTCCATCGGCCCGCGGCCTCCATGCTGTAGGCGGCTGCCGTTCGCCGACCTCGTCGTTGGCGCTTCGCATCGGGCGCGAGAAGCGCACGGAGACCGGTGAAGCCGTCCGCCGTCGCCAGGCCGAGCGACACCAGTTCTCCGAGGGCCTCTTCCGCGTGGCTCGGCAGCAGGTGTGTCTCCCGCATGATGTCGCCGAAGAAACTTGCCCCCGACGTCCGTAGCATGGTGAGGACCGCGAGGGCGTTCGTCGTGGCCGAGTCTTCGTCGAATGCCCGGAACCTCCAGGCGCC
>JBATTM010000445.1:0-6364 GCA_049670545.1 Polyangiales bacterium | reverse complement strand
GTGCCCGCTCTACAACGGCTCATCGACTCACCTTGGGTCGGGACGGACGGGGGCCGCTCGTGGTAGACCGGTCCCATTCGATGGGACGTCAGGTCATTCATGTCGCAGATGGTTTCTGGAATGTCCGGGGGTCGTTCAAGATCGCCGGCGTGGTGGACATCGGCACGCAGATGTCCCTCGTGCGCCGGGGTTCCGGAAAGTTCGTGTTCCTCGACGCGTACACATTGAGTAGCCCTGCCGACGAGGAGATCTCTCGGCTCACGCGGGGCGGGCAAGACGTGGAGGCAATCCTCAACTTGCATCCCTTTCACACCGTGCACGTGCGTCGAATGCACGAGAAGTATCCAGAGGCGAAGCTCTACGGTACTGCGCGCCATCAAGAACGATATCCAGAACTGCCGTGGCAACCGGAACGGACCGAGGACGAGGCACTCCATGCGTCCTTTGCAGATGTGCTCGAGTTCACGGTGCCGCACGGCGTGGATTTCATTTCCAAGAACGAGAACGTTCACTTCTCGTCGGTCCTCGCGTTTCACAAGCCTTCGAGCACCATTCACGTCGACGACACCCTCATGTGTATTCGGTTCCCGAAGCCGCTGCGCGCGGTGGGCGTCGGCGATCGCCTGAGCTTCCACCCGACGCTGAGCCAGGCACTCGAACGGCGGGCCGGAGCCGCGGCCGATTTTCGGTCGTGGGCGGAGGGGCTCGCCGATCGGTGGTGCGCCGCACGGAATCTTTGCGCAGCCCATACCGCACCACTCACAGCCGAGCGCAACCGGGGCGCGCCGATCGATGCTCGAATCCGCAAAGCACTCGACGGCGCTTCCCGGACTCTGCGCGCGCATGAGAAAAAGTACGGCTAGATTCGGCGCCCGTGCCCTGGCGCAGTGTCTTTCCAAGTCGGCGCTGCCGTGCGAGTCTCCGGTCGAACTCGACAAAGGAGCGTCTCGTGAATGCATTGGAATGGCTCGCCGCTTCGGCGCTGATGACCGCCCTACTCTGGGTGCCCTACGTGCTCGAACGGATGGTCGCACTCGGCATGATGGGTGCGATGAAGCCCGTGGGTGTCACCGAACTCGCGAGGCAGGCGGTATGGGCGCAGCGCGCCCGGAGCGCGCACTACAACGCCGTCGAGAACCTGGCCGTATTCGCGACCCTCTTGCTCGTGGCGGAAGCCATGGGCGAGGCTGACAATTCGCAGATGGTGTTGGCGGCGCAGATCTACTTCTGGGCGCGCCTCGTGCACTTCCCGGCGATGGCTTTCGGAATTCCCGGGGTTCGCACGACGGCATTCCTAGTTGGGTTTGGCGCTCAAATCTTCGTGGCGTTGCGAATTTTCGGCATGTAGGTCGAGGGACCGCCCAGCTCTCGATCGCGTACAATCCGCTCATGGCTCTGCAGATTCGTGCGTTCGAACCTGAAGATCTTCCGGCGTGGACGACACTTTGGGAGGGCTACCTCGCCTTCTATCGCGTCGCGCTCGCGTCCGAGATCACCGAAACCACGTGGGCGCGCCTCCTCGACCCATCCGTCGACATTCACGGACTTGCCGCCGTCGAGGGCGGCACCGGAGCGATAGTCGGGATCGTTCACTACCTGTTTCACCCGGTGACCTGGTCGGCATCGGATCGCTGTTACCTGGAGGATCTCTTCGTCGCCAAGGCGGCACGCGGTTCCGGCGCGGGGCGGGCCTTGATCGCGGCCGTGTATCGAGCGGCCGACGCGCGCGACGCAGACCAAGTGTATTGGCTGACCGAGGACGACAATCTCGCCGCGCGGCGACTCTATGATCGCGTTGGGCACCACACGCGATTTATCAAGTATCGCCGTTAGGTTATCAGGCGCAGCCACGCTGCGGATCACGGGCCATCCGCGCAGTCTGTACATCGAATGGGGCCGATGCCACTATCTGCGCGCGTCGATGCCGATGCCGATGCCAGATCTTCGTGCGAAGGAGGACGAGATGTCGCTAGGAAACAAAGTTGCTGCCGAGTTCGTGGGAACGTTCTGGTTGGTGTTCGGGGGCTGTGGGAGCGCCGTTCTTGCTGCGGCGTTTCCCGAACTCGGGATCGGGTTTCTCGGGGTTGCAATCGCGTTTGGGCTTTCGCTGCTGACGATGGTGTACGCAATCGGTCACATCTCCGGCTGCCACATCAATCCAGCCGTCTCGATCGGCCTGCTCGTTGGGAAACGCTTTCCCGCCTCGGAGCTCATCCCCTATGTGATCGCCCAGGTGCTGGGCGCGATCGCAGCGGCGGGGGTGCTCTATCTCATCGCGTCGGGCAAGCCAGGCTTCGAGGTCGGCGGCTTCGCGTCGAACGGCTTTGGCGAGCATTCTCCGGGTGGGTACCCGATGGTGTCGGCGTTGGTTGCCGAGATCACCCTAACCTTCATCTTCTTGTTCATCATTCTCGGCGCGACCGACAAGCGCGCCCCTGCGGGGATTGCACCGATTGCGATCGGCATTGCGCTGATCGTGATCCATCTCGTCGGCATTCCGGTCGACAATCTTTCGGTCAACCCTGCGCGGAGCACGGGCACGGCGGTCATCGCCGGTGGCTGGGCCCTCGAGCAGCTCTGGCTGTTTTGGGTTGCGCCGATCGTCGGTGGTGCGTTGGCAGGCGTCGTGTATCCGATGGTCGCTGGCGACAGCTGACCTCAGTTTACGCGAAGCAGGAGGAACCGGCCTCCGTTGGAGAGCGCGCCACCGAAGCCGCCGGACACCACGGGCATGGCGGAAAACCCGAATCCGCCCTCTGCCCGAGCCACCTCCCGACCATCGGAGAGCGCCAACATCAGGAGCGATCCGAGCGTCTCTCCGTAGAGCACGGTGCCCGTCGGTGTGACGACAGGACGGGTCGGCGCACCACGCTCGGGCGACTTCTCCCAGAGGATTTCCCGCGACAGAAGGTCCATCATGAAGACGCCGCGTCGTGCAGAGGCGACGATCAAGACGCGCCCCGTGACCGCCAGGCCGGTGACCGCCGTAATCTTGGGATCTCGCCATTGCAGGGTGCCACTCGTCGCATCGAGGGCGTAGAGCCCCGCGGTGAAGGAAGCGACGTAGAGCGTGCCCTCATGCAGCACGGGGGTCGTGTCGATATCTAAGAATCTTGGGAGGTTTCCGGGACGAAGCTCGACGTCGAGCGCGGTTTCGACCTCCCACAGAAGCCGTCCATCGAGCGCGTTGATCGCGGCGACGGCACCGTCCGTAAAGGCCGCGTACAGGCGTTGCCCATCCAGCAACAATCCCGCGTGACCGCCGATCGTGATCTCCTCGGTGATCTCCTGCTCGTACGACCACAGGATCTTGCCCTCGGCCCGAGAGAGCGCCGTGATCATATCGTTCTCGCCGACGATGTACACGGCATCCGCAGTGAGGACGGGCTGATTTCGAAGGGCCCCAGGAAGATGGGTTTTCCAACGGAGGTTGCCATCCGCGTCGAGCGCATGGACATTGCCATCCATCGCCGGCAGGTAGATCTCGCCAGTGCCCGGGTCGACGACCGGGTGCGACTCGATTTGCGACTCTGCGTCGTACAACCAGGCGCGTTGGCCGTCGACGCGGAACGCGAAGAAGTTACCGTCCGAAGTCCCGATGTAGACGCGGCGGCGTTCGGGATCGAAGCCTGCCGACGCGAGTTCCACCGGAAGGTACCTCGCTTCCGTGCGATCGGTGAGCTGCTTCGACCATCGCACGTCGAACCCACCCTCGCCCGGGGGCGAGTAGTCGTCGCCCTCGTCGATCCAGCCAAAGGTGTCTGCTTTGGTGACTTTTCCGGCGTTGCCACAACCCGCGGACGCGAGGCAGAGCAGACAAACGATAGGTGCGGCGGTGCGCATGCTCAGGGCGCGGGCTGATCCTGTTGTTGACGGATCAACTCGTCGAACTGCTCCTGCAAGGCGCGTAGGTCAGGGCCGGCATTCGGTGCTTGACTTGGATCCAGCAACGCCAAACGCGTCTCTACCTGTGCTTGTGTAAACGGGAGCTTGGTACCGCCGGGCCGCCGAAGACCACTCAACACCCCTTGGAGCTTCAGCTTGGCTTCGTCGTCGCGGCCCGCCGCCATGAGAACTCGCCCCTGATGATAGCCAGCGATTGGTGCGACGTCGGGGCTGAGCTCGCGAAGCGCCTCCAGTTGGGTGAGCGCCTCGTCGTAGCTGCCTTCTGCTTCGAGTGCGTAGGCGATGCCCTCGAGGGCGGCCCACTGGAGCGTCTCATCGTCGGTGGTCCCGAGCGCGGCTTCATACGCCACGCGCGCTTCCGCGTGCTTGCCCTCGTTGTAGAGTGCCCGCCCCTGCCCGATCAGCGCCCACGTTGCGGCCACGGTGCCCTCATGGTCGCGAGCCACCTCCGCGAACGAGGCGGCGAGCTCGGCATCGTCGTAGATGTTCGAGTCGATCACCGCGGAAAGCTGGCCGCCAGCGTTCTCATTCTTGTGGGTGGACACAGTCGACCAAGCGATGCCGATCGCCGCGACCACCAGCACGCCGGCTGCCGCCAGTCCGAGAGGCCGTAGGTTGTCGGCAAGCCAGTCTTTGGCGACCGCCGCCTGCTGGAGGGCTTTCTCCTCCACCATCTCCGCTTGGAGCCCGCGGCTGGCGGCCTTCCGGGCGGATTTCGCGGCTTGGGCTGCCGCAAGCCGTTGGCCTGGCGTCAGCGTCGCCTGTTTTTCGTTTTCCGCGGAATCGTTCGCCAAAGCTTCCTCCAAGAACCCGGAAATCCGGGCGTTTCGGGCCCGGACTATACACGCGGCCCCCGGCCAGTCAACGTAGCCTCGCACCCGCCGTCGTGCCCGTGCTAGAGCGCCTTGGGTGCCCGCTCAAGCTTGGTGTCTCGTGGCGGTCCTGGCCGTGGCGGCGCTCCCGTCGCGCGCCTTCGCGTACGACGACGAATTGACCGTGGGCCTCGAACTGGGCTGGGCTGGGATTCCCAACTCCGCTCGGCTGCCCGTCAACGGCATCGATCTAGGGCTGACGGTTGGCTACGGCATCAACGATGCGTGGGCCGTTCGCGGCCTCGGCAGCTTCAACCTCCTTTTCGGAGACCGCCGCCTGCGGACGGGGATCGTCGGTGCCGAGGCGCTCTACCTCTTGGACATCGTGCGGTTCGTGCCGATCTTCGGCTTTGGGGTCGACGCGCTGATCAGCGGATTCGACGACCGGACGCGGGGGGACTTTGCCATGCATGCGCTGCTTGGCGTCGACTTTCTGATCAGCCGCCGATGGCTGATTGGAGTCGACGGCCGCGGCTTTTGGGTGACGACCAACGGCAGAAGCTTCCTCGACGCCCTGTTCTTCACCGTCGCTGCGCGCGTCGGCGTCCGCTTCGGGCTCCACTGAGACGAGGACGGACAATGCATCGAGACGCGCGCGCCCGATCCCGGAAACCTGAAGGAGTTGCCGGACGTGCCTGAATCGCCCGATCCGAGCTCGATGGGCCGCGATGCGGCGCGCAATGACGGGGCCGATCCCCGGGAGGCCTTCTAGGGCTGTGACGGAGGCCGCGTTGAGATCGATTCGGGCGCTTGAATGGACGCGGGCGCTCGCATCGGAGCCGGGGGCTGCACCCGCGTCAGCATTGACGCTTGGACCGTGTCGCATCGGGATCAAGAGCGGCTTTGCCGACGCGATCGATAGCGTCGCAAGCGCCACGACGACGAGCGCGCCCGAGCGAACTGGTGCCCCATCGTCTTTCATCACGACTCCATCGGTCGTGAGCCTTCGAGGTTGCGCCGCGCTAGCCGTTCGGCTTGTCGAGCTCGAAGCCCTCGTGCAGGAGGCGAACCGCAGCGTCTGCGTGTTCGACGTGGATCAAGCATGACGTCTTGATCTCGCTCGTGCTGATGGCCTGAATGTTGATATCGCTGTCGGCGAGAAGTCGGAACATCCTGGCCGCAACCCCGGCGTGATTGCGCATCCCCACACCGACGATCGACACTTTGGCGACTTCGTCATCGCGTGTCACGCCCTCGGCATCGACTCTGTCGACGAGCTGTTTCGCGATTTCTTCGGCTCGGTCGGAGTCCTCGTGGCTCACGGTGAAGGTGAGGTCGGTGTGCCCGGCCTTCGAGACGTTCTGGATGATCATGTCGACCGAGATGCTCGCCTCGGCCAGCGGTTCGAAGACGCTCGCGACCACGCCTGGGTGGTCGGGAAGCGCGCGCACCGTAAGTTTCACCGCCTTCTTATCGGCCGCCACGCCTGCGACGACCACCTTCTCGAGCAAATGTTCTTCGTCGGTCACGATCGTTCCCTCCGATTTCGAGAAGCTCGAGCGCACGTGCAACCGCATGCCGTGCTTCATCGCGAGCTCCACCGAACGTATCTGTAGGACTTTGGCTCCAAGCGAGGAGAGCTCCAG
>JBATTM010000444.1:0-3056 GCA_049670545.1 Polyangiales bacterium | reverse complement strand
GTGCTCGCGGGGACGGTTGCCACAATCGGCACGTCGGTCTTTGCGTACTATCTCATCAGTGCCGAGCGCAGCCCACTCCAGCCGGTCGTGGGTCGCTACGAAGCGCGGCTAGAAGGCCACACGCGCTTCCTGCTGCTTGGCTACTCCGGGGCGAAGATCGCGCGCGTCCAAATCGTTGCGTGCTCGATAGCTGGCGGTCTTTCGGTTCTGACCTGGAGCCCTGTCTTTGTGACGGCGACGATTCTCCTTGCATGTGGCCCGCCCTTGGCGCTTTCGAGACAACACCAAGCGCGTGTGGGGAGGCTGGAACGGCAGCTCGATACCTGGCTCCTGATGCTCGCGAACGCGCTAAGGGCCACACCCTCAGTCGGCGATGCTGTCGCCTCTACGACACGACTGGTCCCGGCGCCGTTCTCGGAAGAGGTCGACCTGCTTGTGAAGGAAATTCGGCTCGGCGTTCCACTGAGACGCGCGACCGCATCGATGGCTCGCCGAATTGGAAGTCACTCAGTGTCAGCTGCATTGACGACAATCGCCATCGCCGCCCAAACGGGAGGCGACCTCGCCGGGACGCTCGAACGCAACGCCGCCGCCCTTCGCGAGGTGGCACGTCTCGACGGAGTGCTTCGGGCCAAAACGGCAGAAGGCAGGGGGCAAGTCGCCCTGTTGGCCTCGATGCCTTTCGTCTTGTTCGCCTCGATTCGCTGGCTCGACCCCGGCTACTTCGCCCCGATCCTTCGCCACGACTACGGGCACGGCATCCTAGCAACCTGCGGTTCGCTCTGGGTTCTCGCGTCTCTATGGGCGACCCATATTGTGAAGGTTGACTTGTGATGATTCAGGTCTTGCTCGTACTGTCGTTCGGCTGTCTGATAAGTGGTCTCGCCGGACTTACGTTCGGGATTGTGAGTTTCCCTTCGGCACCACGGCAGTCTCGTGGGTTCAGGGGTTTGAAACGCGCTGAAGCACTCGAGCACTCCGCGTTCCGAGTCCTCGAACCTTGCGTTCGAGCTCTTGGTGCATGGGTCGCTCTCGTTCCGATGGATGCGCTTCGCCAACGCATGGAGCTGCGCCTACGACACGCGGGTCACTATCTCGGATTCTCAGCAGATGAGTTGCTCGCTTCGTGCGCCTTGTCTGCAGTGGGGTTCGGCGTATTCGCCTCGTTGGTCTCGGGCGCGACCGAACTGCCACCGGCACTCGTACCAGTAGGGTTTCTCTTCGGTGCTCTCCTCCCTTTGCTACGAATTTCCTTGGTCGCCCGAGAACGACTCCGTCGCGTCGACCGAGCTCTTCCGGATGCGGTTGAGCTCGCAGCGTTGTGTATGGGGGCGGGACTCGACTTTCCAGGATCGCTACAGAAGATCGTCGAGTGCGCGTCAGACCCACGCGACCCTTTGATCGAGGAGCTCGGGTGCGTTCTTAGAGAGCTTCGCCTCGGGTACACACGGCAACGCGCGATGGACGGGTTTGCGGACCGGGTTCCCACGCCCACGGTACGGGAGTTCGTCAACAGCGTCGTCCAGGCGGAGAGAAAGGGAAGCCCGTTGGTTCGAGTGCTCACGATTCAGGCGAAGACGCAGCGGCTGCGGCGAAGCGTTGCAGCAGAAGAGCTCGCGTCGGGGGCCGCCTTGATGTTGATTGGTCCGATGACGCTCATCTTTCTCTGCGTCATTCTGCTCGTCCTCGGACCGCTGATCATTCGGTTCATCACAGGAGATCTAGGGGGCGCATGAACAGCCCACGAGATTCCAGACCAGGTGTTCGTCACCGTCTCTTCGTCGTCTCGACTACGTTGGTTGTGCTTGCGGCGCTCCTCTTCTTCTTGTGTTGGCCGCTTGAAGAGATCGATAGTGGGCGCTCTCGGTCGTATCCGCAGTTGTTCGTGGGAGCTGCCGCGTGCCCGACGCTGGGAGATCCGGGTCTGCTTGGCAGTCGCGCCGAGCACTCAGCGACCTATCGAGCGTACCGCTACCCTTACGACCCGACGGACGGTGTGACCGCGGTGCAGGCGTACAAGGTCGCTTCCAGTTGCTACCGGTCCTACGGGAGTGACGCGGACGCCAGCCGGGCGCGGGGCGAAGCCATCGAGCTCATGACGCGCGTCTCGACGGACTACGCGGCAGCCCGTCTAGGCCTCATGCGCGCTTTCGAGAGCGAGCGTTGGGATGATGTGATTCGAGAGGTGCGGCACCTTCAGCTGCTGACCTCGCATCTTGGAGAACATGAATATGTCGAATGGCTCAGGAAGATCGAGGGTAAGGCGGTGGCGATGCAAAGCACGAGGCCGTAGGTCGGTATTGGCCTGCGTCTTGTGTTGGGTCGTGTTCGCTGAGGGCGGGTGTGCACGTGAGCGCCGAGCGCCCACTATCGACATTCCCTTGGAGCTCACTCGGGTCTCCGCCGAGGACCTCTTCGCAGAAGGCGTGACGTATGCGCTTCGTGGTGATCATTTAAGGGCCGAGCAGTATCTTGGCGCAGCGAAACAGCGTGGCTACGACCCTGACTCGATTGTTGTGTGGCTCGTCCGAGTCTGCGTTGCCTCTGACCGGTACCAAGCGGCCCTGGCGCACGCCTACAGACACCTTCGCGACCATCCTGAAAACTGGTGGCTGCGATTCGTTGTCGCGAACGTCCACGATGCGCTCGGAGAGTCGGATCGAGCCCGTGAAGAGCTTGAACTCGTGGTCCGTGCCAGGCCGAGCGTTGCGTCGCCTCACTATCGTTTGGGCGTGCTCTACCGGGAAAGCCTCGGCGACATCTCAGCGTCCGCGCCCCATTTTCGGAGCTATCTTCGCCTCGATCCCGCAGGGCGGCACGCTCGTGAGGCGAGGGGGTATCTTGCCTCGCCCTTTGTTGGTGAGTCGAGCACATCGCCTATCGAGCGCCTCCCATGAGCGACGACAAAACGCGCGTCGACCCGCGCTTCGACGCCGACGCGACGATCGTAGATACCAGGTCTCGCCCGCCGCCGGAGCTCGACGACGCTCGAACAATCCGACTACCGGCACCTGCGCCAGCAGGCGACCGCGAGCCGGCAGTACAAGATCTTCGAT
>JBATTM010000443.1:0-6524 GCA_049670545.1 Polyangiales bacterium | reverse complement strand
GGCTTATTGGGTACTCGGCCGCACGAAATTTCAAGGATACGTATCGGCTCGCCGCGACGTCGACGTCCGCAACGAGCACCTCGAGCGCGATGCGGTCGACAGGGTGGCGCAGTACCGCGTGGAGGCGCCGGCGCGGCACGAGGCCGCACACGCCGCTGAAGCCCTGGCCGGAATGCCTGTGCTTGGGCGAAACCGAGTCGATCTTCTGATCGACGGTCATGCAACGTTCGACAGCATTGTTGCTGGCATCGACGACGCGCAAGACTACATCCTTTTTCAGTTCTTCATCGTCAAGGACGACGGCCTTGGGCGGCGCATTCAGGAACATCTGATCGCGAGGGCCAATGCCGGAGTGGCGGTCTACTTCATCTACGACGAAGTCGGCAGTCATGGGTTGCCCACTCGCTATCTCGACGAGCTCCGCGCTGCGGGGGTCCGTGTAAGCGAGTTCAACACGCGAAAGGGTCGGGGCAATCGATTTCAGATCAACTTTCGGAATCACCGAAAGGTGGTCGTCGTCGACGGCAAGTACGGTTGGATTGGCGGTCACAACGTGGGCGATGAGTACCTCGGCAAGGGCGAGTTCGGGCACTGGCGCGACACCCATGTTCGCATCGAGGGTCCGGCGGTCTTGAAGGCGCAAGTTTCGTTCTGCGAGGACTGGGCCTGGGCGACTGGTGAGATCCCGCCCCTCGACTGGGTCCCTCATCCTGCCTCTGATGGAAGCGACGATGCGGTCCTGATCATTCCCACGGGCCCGTCCGATGAACTCGAGACCGCCAGTTTGATGTTCGTGCACGCGATTCACTCAGCTCGGCATCGCATCTGGATCGCGAGCCCGTACTTTGTTCCGGACGAAGCCGTGATGGTGGCGCTTCAGCTGGCTGGCCTTCGCGGGGTCGACGTACGTGTTCTCATTCCAGACAACCCCGACCACCTCCTCGTGTATCTGGCCGCGTTCTCATATTTCGACCAAGCGGGACAGACAGGTGTGAAGTTCTATCGTTATCTCGATGGATTCCTGCACGAAAAGGCCATGCTGATCGACGACGGCGTGGCCACGATCGGAACCGCCAACTTCGACAACCGATCGTTTCGTCTCAACTTCGAGATCACCGCTGCCGTTTCCAATCCGACCTTCGTCGCCAAAGTCGAGCGCATGTTCGAGACCGACTTCGAAAGCGCCCGCATGATGCAAGACGGCGAAAACGAGCGATAACCCTGGTGGTTCCGCTTCGGCGTCCGCCGCGCGCGCCTCACCGCCCCCATCCAATAGGAACAAAAGGGGACAGTCCCCTTAAAGCAGAAGAGCCGGCTCTTTCGAGTCGGCTCTTCATAATAGTCCTGACCGTTGCGCCGTGGGATCTTGTTGAGTCGAATCCCTACCTTACTAGTAGGTGGGAACAGAAACCGTATGCTTTAGGCCCCCCGATGAAGCTAGCCGGGTCCGCACACCACACACGCTGAAGTTCCCTATTCGACCTAGTCAGGGATTCTCTACTCCTTCCTCACCTGCACAACAGAGGGACCATAGAAGAAGGTAGAGCCGGCCCTACCGCCGGTCAACTCATTGCTTGACGGGGCTTGCCTTGAGCGCAGCGCGCCCCTCTTTCACGTACACCGTGAAGCGAACCGACGCCGCGTTGTGGCGTTTCATCACCTGATCTCGTGCGGCATGAAGTTTGCGTACGAACTTGTCGAACGTCAGCCCGTTGACAGAGGCTCCGCATTCTTTTTGGGTTTCGACGAACTTGTCGAACACCTCCCGAAAATGCGCCTCTTCACCCTCTTCACCCGGGCTCGACTTCTCGAGCAGCTCTTGCGGAATGTGTGTCACCTGCGTGGATTCTTCGGGGCCGAATCCATCGTCGTCTCCGAACCCATCATACTCGTCGACAATCGCGCGGGGCCGCGTAGGCGGATCATCCGGCATCGGCGTGTGCTCCTTCACGGAGCGGGCGGCCGGCGAAGGTCGGTGACGTGGCGTCGGAGCGGGCGGTCGCGACGATTTCGACGTCTTGGGACGGGCGGTCGGCGTGCCTTTCGGTCGTGCTGTCGTCACTCCACTCGGGCGTGCCGTGGGCACTCCCTTGGCGACGGTTGCGACGCTCTCCTCAACCGTGCTCTGACGCGCCGTCGGGGCCTCCTGACCGAAGCCGAAGTACCCGGTGTCGGCGCTGTCGCGGGTCGCGCTCAGCATGTCATCCAGGTCTACAGCTGCCCGGACATCAGCGTCCTTCTTGAACCCGACCCCTGCGCGAAGCGCGGTGTTGACGCCTTCGGCGATGGTTCTGTAGTGGCGGCGGAGCTCGCCTGCGGGAAGCCCGTCGACTTCCGACTTGGCGAGCGCAGCGCTCGAGCGCCGCAGGATACCAACAGCCTTGTCATGCTCGAGATAGAGCAAGAAGAGCCCGAGAAGCAGCAAGAGCAGCGGAATTCCGATGACTGCAAGCCACGGCAGGGAAGCGACATCCTCTGAGTAGGTGTTCGCGAACAGTCCGCCAAGACCAACCAAGCTGCCGTTGCGTCCAATGATGTAGCCCACGTTTGCGTGTGCCGCGCCACCGCGAACGGGCGAGGCGATCACTCGGCTTCTCTCATCGATCAAGACTGACCCTTCGGCAGCATCCATGCCTGCGCGTGCGTCCGCGAATCCGTTCTTGATGTCACTTCGAGTCGGCGCGGAAGCACCCCCGGTGTGCGCACCTATGATTTCGTCCCCAAAGAAGAACACGATCGTCGCATTCGGAAGTTTCTCTCCCAAACGTCGCGCGAGGTCGTCTCCGACCAGCATGCCGTGCACGATCGCGCCAACGTACCGTCCACCGTCGAACACCGGCCGCGCCGCCATCCGGTACACCGCCCCGTTGTAGACCCACACGTCGTCTCGCATGAACCCACGAAGCGCGTCCCTGACCACCGGCATCTTGTGAAGGCGTTGGCTGCCCATGTCGCTCTTGTCGAGCGTCGCCACCACTTCACCCTCGGCATCGATGGCGAAGACCATGTCTCCCTTGCCCTCCTCCAACTTGGAGTTGAGCAGGTTGAGCTTGTTGCTGAGGCGTTTGCGGGTTCCCTCGCTCGGTGTTCCGCGTTTGTTGCTCGAGCTTCTCAGTGTTTGACGAACCTCGGGCTCGACCGCAAGTGCGGCCAACGCGTCTAGACGGAGTCGTGCATCCAACCGAAGCCAGAGTTCGGCCTCGACGTGGTCTCGTCGAAGCTGCTCTTCGAGTTGGAACTCGGCCTCCCGACTAGCTGCAGACTTGTTGAGAAAGCCACCAGCGAGCGAGACGCCTACTGCGACTGCGAGCACCACATACCAAAGGCGGGACAACATCGCTTACTTCCTCCCCGTCTTCAGCGTCATCGTGTCGACTTGGAGCGACTTGCCTGCAGGAACCGTCACACGACGAACGGCGACCTGTTCCGTCCCACGGAGAATTCGAAGTGAGTAGGGTCCCGGTGGAACGTTCTCGAAACGGAACTTCCCGGTAGAGGCTACCGCTGCGCATGCAACCAACTCGCGCATCGAGTGCAGTGTTCCTTCGACGTGTCCGTAGTAGACGTCGCCAAGGGTCCATGGGCCCCCCGCTGGAACGGGAATCGCGCGGACCGCACCCGGACCCGACTCCAGTGGCGTGAATCCAGGCAGGCCTTCGACGTCGAGTTCGTGCGTGAACGCGTCGAGGTTCTGCACTCGAACGGTGGTTCCAGATCGTGCCGCCATCGTCGACGGATCGAGCGACCCACCGCGGAAGCTGAACGTGCAGCCGATGGGCGGGCCGGTGAACTTCCCGGTCAGAACTGCGAGCAACTCGTCGTTGTTCGCCGTCGTGCGCTGCTCGGGTAGGGCGCCGTTCCAGACTTTCCAATAGTAGTCTTTGTCCGAGTTCGATTCGGCCTGCGGCGCACGCGTTTCCTGCACCGAGCCCTCCACGATTTCGGCGGAAGCCCCCGAGTACGCCATCATCAGAGCCACCGCTCCCGCGGTCCCCAGCATCATCCAAGTCGTCTTTGCCCTCATTGGTCTGCCTGTATTATTACAGCTCTACTGAGAGGCAGGTAACAAATTCAGCGTATTCGGCCGGATCTGCTCGCTCGCTGCACAGAATCTCAGGTCGCTCGACCGAGATCCCGATCCACCACCTTGACCGGCTCCGGATACAGGCGCGCGCGCATGAGTTCGGTCATCCCCCCGGGATCACCCCCGATTTCTACGGCCGTGGGTGTTGGGAACTCGAGGGAAACGTCGTCCGCATAGAAGTCGACCAGGTTGTCGTTGCGATAGGTGCCCTTCCACGCGCTGACCATGTGTGCAGCGATGTGAAGCGGGTGGGCCGCGACGACCCGGACGCAGAACCGATCCGGTGGAAGGGCGTCCGCGAACGGAAAGATCCGGAACCCGAAGCCCCAGTACGGGATCGTCGATACCAGCGCCGCGATGCACTCTCCGTCGAAGAGTGGTTGCCCAGACTCGACGTAGCGCCCCGTCGGGCGCCCGTGCTTGTCCAACTCCTGTGCGGGGGTCCCTCGGTTGACGATCCGGACGCGTAGTCGCGGACGCAAGGCGAGCTCGGGAATCGTCATTGTCGGGATCGAGATCGCATAGGACACGGCACCCGTCGCGTGTCGACCCACCCACGGCAGCCGCCGCATTAGTGATCGCACATCGTGGAAGTGCTTGAGTCCCAGCGCGTCGAAGCCTGCCCCCGCGAACGGGGTCAGCAGCCCATCGACCTCGATGAGTCGCAAGTCCTTGTGCGCGCTGTCGTGGCTGAGTTGCGCAAAGTCCGCAAGTACGTTCTTCCGGTGCGTCCCCGAGCCGAGGGCCCAGGCGAGTGAGTTGCCCGTCCCGAGACGGAGGAGCCCGAACATCGGGGGTTCCTGCCCAGCGGCTTTGGCGTCACGCGTGATCGAGGTGACCATGCGGACGAAGGTCCCGTCCCCGCCGCCTGTCAGCACCACGCGATATCCCGCACGCACGATTCGCTGCGAGATGCTTTCGGCCTCGTCGAGGCTCTTCGAGAGAAATAGGTCGCCAGTCCCGACTACTTGGTCGAAGCTATCGACCAATTCGTTGGTGACCTGTCTCGCGTTGCCGTTGAGCACCACCGCAATACGGTCGGCCTTGGGCAACGCAGGCTGCTGCGTCTCGTTCATGACGGCCCGGAGCTGGCTTCCTACAGCCGTACGAGCGCGGCGCCCCAGGTAAATCCAGACCCAAACGCTGGCAACAACAGGAGCTGACCCTCTTTCACGCGGCCCTCCGCCACGGCCTCGCTCAGCGCCAGCGGAATCGAAGCGGCCGTCGTGTTGCCGTACTTCTGGATGTTGTGAACGACCTTCTCCGGGGGGACTTCGAGTTTCTGCGACACGAACTCGTTGATTCGCTTGTTGGCCTGATGGGGAACGACCCAGTCGATGTCTCCAATGGTCACTTCGTTTCGCGTCAGGACCGAGCGACTGACCTCAGGCATCTTGGAGGTCGCCCAGCGAAACACATGTCGGCCGTTCATCGATGGGTAGATGGTCTTGTCGTCAATCATCTCGTGAGTGAGACGTGGGTTGTACGCGCTTGCGGGCCCCTCCAGCCAGAGTTCTTTCGCTCCACTTCCGTCCGCGTGCACTTCGACGTCGATCACGCCCCGGCCCTCGTCTTCGGTGGGCCCAAGAATCGCACAAGCCGCACCGTCGCCGAACAGGACGGTCACGTCGCGACCTTCATCGCTGAAATCGAGAGCGGTCGAATGCACCTCTGCTCCCACCAAGGCCACCCGCTTGTACATGCCGCATCGAATCCACGCGTCTGCGATCTGGAGCCCGTACAGAAAACCAGTGCATTGGTTGCGAACGTCGAGGGCAGCGACCCCAGGGAGCCCGAGCTTGTCCCCTAGAAAGCAACCGCTGCCAGGGAAGAAAAAGTCCGGAGAGAGCGTGGCGAAAATGATCGCATCGATGTCGGATGTTTCGATTCCGGCGTTCTTGCACGCCATTTCCACAGCGGGCACAGCCAGGTCGCTGGCACCGATACCGCTCTCCTCGATATAGCGTCGCTCCTTGATGCCGGTGCGCTGTTGGATCCACTCGTCGCTGGTATCGAACATCTTGGCGAGGTCGTCGTTCGTGACGACCTTCGAGGGCACATAGTGACCCAGTCCCAGAATCGCAGTCTTGGTCATGTGGAAGCCTTTCCCCGTTGGAAGCGAGCCTAGCACGTGCGAATCCGGCTGCTATAGTCGGCGCCGCTCTGGCCGAGTGGCGGAATTGGCAGACGCGCCGGATTCAAAATCCGGTGTCCGCAAGGGCGTGTCGGTTCGAGTCCGACCTCGGCTACCTAGGCGATAGTGTGGGGATGGTGGCGCGGGGTCACCGGGAGACGTGGGACGGACGCAGGCGACGGGCGTGCTCACGCTGGGGCCCCGTCGCGATTCGCTCTACTCATGGCCAAGTACGCTCGGCTCCACCCCACCGCTGCGCTGCCCATCCCCTGCACCCGCCGTCCCGTCTCCCTACGCGCGAAACAA
>JBATTM010000442.1:0-2157 GCA_049670545.1 Polyangiales bacterium | reverse complement strand
TCTTCACCCTGGCTGCAAAGCGTCGCAACTGACCAGTCATGGTACCGAGGTCGCGATCCTCGCCAGCGAGCCGGTTGGATGCGAGCGCCTCGGCGACATCATCGGGCACGGCGGCGGTATCGGTGGTGGCTACACCCAGAAGAGCGTGCTCTCCGAGTCGGCCGTGAATCGCGCCCGTAACGCAGCAGCCGAGCTCGGGGCTACCCACGTGGTGCTGCAGGAGCCGGACTTCGAGCACGGCAGCGCCACGGCGGTCACTCGCAACCAGCAGCCCGCGCTCGCGCACGGCGATGGGTCTTCCACGCGCGCGAGTGTGGAAGGGGTGGCGTACAAGTGTCGACCGGGCACCGTGCCCACCGTCGTGGCTTCCGTCTTGCCGGTCGTCGACAACCCGCCCGCATCGATCTCGCTCGCCCCGTTGGGCCCACTCGATCGCGTCGTCGTCTACCAGAAGACCCCAGCAACTCCTGGGGTGCCTGCCTCCGACACCGAGGCCTTCCGGCTCGAGGACGCAGCCAAGGTCGAGGCAGTCTCCGCGTCCTTGGCCGATCTCGCGCTCGATCCGATCAAGTACATCCCGACCCATCGCGTCGAGTTCGTCGGCGAGCTAGGCACGCAATCGCTCCTCTATGGGTTCGGGTACTTGCAGTACGCCGGCAATACCTATCGACTGACGACCGGTACGTTCGAGCGCGAGCTCCAGCTCGTCGAACCTCCGGGCGGCTCCGAGGCCGCAGAGACGACGCCGGCCGAGGGCTCCTCTGGCGGCGAAGCTCCCTAGCGTATCCCCTACGTCTCGCCGCGCCGACTCGTTCTTCGCACCCGCAAATGACGCACGAAGCCATTGGCTGGCCCGTTCGGCGCCAGCGCTCTTGCTCCGGGACAACGACGTTACGACAAACGAGCGAAACTGAGAAGGGGGTAGCGTCGAAAAATGGGCAACCGATGTTCCGGCACGACTGTTCAGCGAAGCGCGTGTCGATCTCGGATTCCTGAGAGTCACCGCAAGATCCTTAAGATCTTGGTAGACAGACGCGTCTTGGTCGGTGCATTCTCCCGGGCGAACGCAGCAATGCGGAGGATGTGACCGGTGGAGGTGCGACGTGAAGTATAGCTGGATCGTGATAACCATCATGACGTTGGCTCTCTTGCCAACGGGGCTGGTGTCGGCGCAACGACCGGGTACCGAAGACCCGGGTGGTGGGATCGGGGACTCGACCGAGGAAGAGTTTCGCAGCGACAACAAGATGGAGAACGACGAGTCGACCGACGAAGCGTTCGTCGACGACATGGACGGGATGACCGACACCGATGTCGAAATGCGTCCAGGCACCGAGGGCCCGGCCGCGAGGCCTCCGGGGGCCGGCACCCAAACTTTCGAGAATGAGCGCACCTACAACTCTGGCTCAATCCGCGTCACCGATCGCAAGACGCGCAACGCCGAGCCCGACGAAAAAATCATCCCGCTCAAGTTCCAGTTCCACGGCTACTACCGCGCGCGATACAACTGGGTGGGCAACAGCCCTGCGTCGAGAAACTCAGACGGTGACTACCCCACGGGCACGGCTTCCTACGGGTACATGAGGCTTCGTCTCGATCCCGAGGTCACCTATGGGCCGAACCCCGATCTTCCCATCGCGCGGCTTCGGTTCACCATCGACGGCTTCGACAACGTGGTCTTCGGCGACAACGCCCGCGTGTTCGGCGTTCCTCTGTTCGCGACCGATCAGTCCGCCACCAACGTCGATGGCTTCGACCTTCGCGAAACCTTGCGGCTCGAGCGCGCGTGGATCGAGTTCCTGGTTCCCATTGGTCAGATTCGTGTCGGCCGCATGGAGTCCCAATGGGGCGTCGGTCTTCTGACCCATGCAGGCAACGGGCTTGCCGATTGGGGTGACTTCCTCCGCGGCGAAACCTTCGACCGTATTCTGTTCGCGACACGCCCCTTGACCGTTGGCCGCGCCATCAAGAGTGGCGACTCCCGTCAGACGCCGCTGATCTACGCGTTCGTCTACGACCGACTCACCCAAGACCCGGTCGTCGACTCGACGATCCAGCGACCTCCGCCAGACAGCATTCCGGATCCGTTCACCTACCGGTTCCTGCCTTTCACGACGTACTTCCCGGAGCGCTCGCTGTTCCCGAACGAGTACCTGT
>JBATTM010000441.1:0-2673 GCA_049670545.1 Polyangiales bacterium | reverse complement strand
CGATTCGCGACACACATGGCCAAGTACGCTCGGCTCCACCCCACCGCTGTGCTGCCCATCCCCTGCGCCCGCCCCACGTCTCCCTACGCGCGCGGCCACCGGGAGGCGCGGTACAGAAAAAAGGGGACAGTCCCCCGTGTCCCGCCGCGCGTCTCGCAAGCGCCAGTCGACGCGCCGTATGTCCCACGGTGGTGGGTTCAGCAGGGCGGCGTGTGATGCGGTCATGTGGCGGCATGGCGAGTGCCAACCCGTCAGCGAGCAACCACTTCGGGTTGGCGTGAGCCCTGAGGCGAGGCTTGCGTTGGCAGACGCCCCAAGTGCACCGGCCAACCTTTGCAAGCCGAGCCGTCCGCCACATGACTGCGTCGAATCCGACCCGGTTGCCTCAGTTGATCCGCCCCCTTATGCCGGCTGCTTCGGTCCTACCAGGGTTTGGAGTGTCCCCTCGGCGACGACATCGCCACCTTCGTCCTTCAGGAGCACCCGGACCTCGTATTCGTGCGTCCGGTTGCTCGTGATCAACGGGCAGTGGCACTCGCCCGTGATCGTCCCGCGAGACTTCTTGACGTACTTGAGTCCGATGCCCGCCACGATGAATCGCGCGTCGTCGGGCAGGGTGTAGGCCACTGCGATGTTGCCCGTAAGCTCCACGAGGTTGGCAAGCGCGATCGCATGGACGCAGGCCAGGTGATTTCGCACCGCAGGCCGGTCGGCAAGGGTCACGCGCGCGTACCCTTCGCGGAGCTCGACGATGTCCGCGCGAATCGTTCCCGTGTAGGGCGCCATGCGTCCGACCAGCCGACTGAACAGTCGCTTTCCGCCAGGAAACGGGCTCAGCCGGTCCCACATCGTGCGAACCGAATTGACCGAAGACTCCGTGGCGAGGGACTTGGCATTGAGGAGGGTCGCGATGGGCATGATCCGGAGCGTACGTAGTGGCGACGAAAACGCCAACGCGCGAACACGCGGGCAAGCCATGCGAATTTCAGTCCGCCAGGGTCACATCTGTGCAGTCTGGCCCAAAAAACGCCTCTTTTAGGCCCGTGTTCGCATCGGGGCCGCGTTGTTCGACCTGGAGCGTTCCGGCGAGGGGGCACTTCACCCGGTCGAGCTCGATGCCTAGATACGCCGCATCGAGGGTCAGTCGAAGGCCATCGGGAAACTCCTCGAGGCCACGAATGATCGTCGTGTACAGGAGGCTGCCCTCGAGCAGGGACTCCGTGATCTCGACCGACCCCTCCATCAGTACCTCGAGGCTACCCTCGGCCGCCCCCTCGACCGAGATGCTGAGGTCGAATCGAATCTCGTCTTCGAACGCGAGAATGGTGCCGTCGATCGTACCGTTGCTGACACTGCAGTCGTTGTAGACGATCAGGGCGCCATACTCGGTCACGCACGTGCTGAGCGGAGCCTTGCGCGAGGCGACAGGCTCGAACACCCCGGCCCCCTCCGCATTCGCGACCGTGGTGAGATCCCCGAAAATGCGCGTCATCGAAATGAGCGCCTCCTCGTTTCGGGGCTCCTCGACGAGCGTGTCCAGATTCGCCGTCAGAACCACGGCGTTCCCGGCCGCCGCCTCGGTGGCCGTCAGCTCGGGACCACCTTGCTCAGAACAGCCGTAACAAACGAAGAGGAGCGTCGTAAGACTGAATAACAACCTCTCCTTCATTTCATCCCCCTACCTGTTATCAAAAGTTTCCCGACCGGCGATAACAGGTAGGGACTTTTTTTACCTGGAGCAAGCGGCTCAGGCTTCGGTGATCAGGTCGGACAACCGCGTCAGGCTCTCGTGAGCGCCCCCGAGCGTGAACTCGAGCAGCTTCGAAGTCATGAAGTAGCGGTAGAGTGGGTAGTCCCGGTCGAAGCCCATGCCACCATGGACGTGCTGAGCGGCCGCCACGACTCGCGCCCCCGCCTCCGAGGCCCAGAACTTGGCGACGGCGAGCTCCTTTCGCGCGTCGATCCCGCGGTCGAGACGCCAACACGCCTGCCACATGGTCGACTTCATCGCCTGGAGGTCGATGTACGCGTCCCCGACCCGCTGGGTAACCCCTTGAAACGTCGCGATCGGAACCCCGAACTGTTTGCGTTCTCCCGCGTACTTGGCCGTCATGAACAACGCTTGCTCGGCGATCCCCAGCTCCATGGCACAGATCCCGAGTGTCGTGCGGTCGAGCAGAAACCCGAGGACTTCCGCCCCGTTGTCGGCGTCACCGATCACATCCTCCGCCGGGACGACCCCATCATCGAGCTCGAGAAGCCACAGGGGCTCCCCGTTGGTCGCACGTTGATCGCCAAGCCGTACCCCCGGCGCCTTCGGGTCGACGAGAAGAACCACGACTCCTCCTGCGTCGGTCATCGCGGGAACGACGATCCGCTGCGCGCGGTCGGCGTGAGAGACGTTGCTAAAACGACCCGTGACTTTCCACCCCCCACCGTCGGCGCGGGCCACGGCCGAGGGCTTGAGCGGATTTCGGCTACCGAGATCGACGAGCGCGGCAGCAAGGATGGTCCGGCCCTGTGCAATGCCCCCAAGCCAGCGATCTTGCTGCTCTGGAGTTCCAAACTCCGCAATCGGAAGGGCCGCGGAGACGAGCGTGGGCAGCGCGGGGATCGGCGCGACGGTCCTGCCCACCTGCTGCAACAGAAGACACAATTCGGTCAGCCCCATGC
>JBATTM010000440.1:0-3530 GCA_049670545.1 Polyangiales bacterium | reverse complement strand
GCACCGCATACGACGAGCGATAGCCAAAGAAGACACAAACCCGTCGAAACCATTCGCAAGGAAACCATACGATCCCACCTCCCGGCCCGAGAGGACTTGCCTCAGGAGCATCTGTCAACGTTACTTGGTGGTCGGTCTCTCTAATGACGGCACCACCATGAGGGCTCCTACGCGGGACCCGCTCCCCCGGGCCGCTCTTTCTGAACGGTCTCGAACTACGTACGCCGACCCGGCGACTTCGGTGCGCGCCTCCCGTTGCGAGGGTGGGCGATCGCGATAGCCTGTCTCGTAGATATGACGACGCAGATAGAGTTCGACAATCGGTTCCGTGGTTTCGAGAAGATCGCACACGGGGGCTATGTTTCGGGAGTCCTGGCCCAGTCGGTTGGCGGGGAAGCTCAAGTGCGCTTGCGCAGACCGATCCCGATGCAACGCCCGCTCCGAGTCAACAAGCTCGACGACCACACGGTGGAGCTTCGGGACACGGCGGGAGATCTCATTGCCGAAGCAAAGGCGACCAGCCTGGATCTCGATCTACCGAAACCGGTCACCGCCGAGGACGCGGAAGCAGCATCCGATGCGTATCCCGGCCACAAGGCTCACTTGTTCCCAGGATGCTTCTGCTGCGGCCCAGGGCGAGCTTCAGGAGACGGTCTACGAATCTTTCCCGGCGCGCTTCGAGGCAGCGACCACGTCGCGGCCCTCTGGGTCCCCAACGCGAACGACGCGAATGACGAAGGCGTCATTCGACCGGAAATCGTCTGGGCCTCCTTCGACTGTCCGCAGATTTGGGCACTCATTCTGAATACGCCTCCGGACGCCGAGGAGCGCGTCGTCACGGGCGCGCTCGAGACTCGGCTATTGGGTCCCGTCATCGCGGGCGAACGCCATGTGATCGTCGCGTGGCCGATCGGTCGAGAGGGGCGCCGCCTGTTCGCAGGCGCGGCGCTCTTTGCGAGCGATGGCAAGCCTCTAGGCCTGTCTCGCCAGACCTTGATCGCCACGGCGTCGGGCGTGCCTCTCGGTTTGAACGCATTTCTCGGCGCCGCTCGATAGCGCGACAGAACCACTGCCAACCGACCTTGACGCCCTAGTCTCTTCGAGTTGGGAGAGGCCGATCAGTCCGGCATTCGCACGTACAAGATGCAGTCGTGAGCGGACTCACATGAGATCCGCGTTGACGCTCCGTCCCGGCAGCCGGGGTGACCCCGACTACGCGAACCACAAGAACGGCGCGATCGCGTTCAGCGTCGGGCGGGAAGATCGCGTCCGCGAATGAAGTGAACGTTGAATCGGCCGACAGCCTGAGTATACGGTGGAGGGCAATGCCGGAAGCTGGATCGAAATCAAAATCCCGAGCGAAGACCCGCAGCGCCCCTTCCGAGGCGTCAGAGTCTCTCATCCTGGTCGCGTCGGCGTTCGAGCTCGCCCGCAGTCTGAACATCCCAAACATGCTGGTGCTGGCGGACTTGCTGACGGACCGACGCGCGGTCGAGCGGGCTCGTGAGGACGAGGCCGTGATCTGGCTGACGCACGTTGGCGAGCGCGAGAGCTATCCGGAAATACCGAAGCGCGATCCATGCATCGCACTGCCGCCCAAGGCGCTGGACCGATTGGATCAGGTCAAGTTGGGCCTCACTCTGGCGGTGCTGCAGGGGCACGTCGAAGTCGACACGAGCGTCGTCTGCCTGACCGGTGTCGCGGGGTCCAAGCGCCTCGACATGCTCGTCGTCATCAACCCGAGCCGTGACCTCCCTTGGTTTCGCGACCACAAGATCGCCAAGATCGATAGCAAGCTGCTGTCGCGGGAGTTCGTGCGGCTCCTCGAGATCGCGATCCGGTTGTCGGCCGAAGGGCGAGAAGGCAAACCCATCGGCGCAGTCTTCGTGCTAGGCGATGTGGACAAGATCGAACGCTACACGCGTCAACTGATCTTCAACCCCTGCAAAGGACACCCTCAGACTGCCCGCAACATCCACAACCCGGGATTCCTCGAGACGCTCCGCGAGCTGGCGGCCTTGGACGGCGCGTTCCTGGTTGATAAGCGCGGTGTCGTCGTGCGCGCTGCTGCCTACCTCGATGCGCCGGTGACCGACAAAGTTCACGTACGTCGGGGCCTCGGAGCGCGCCACGTGGCTGCTGCCGCCATGACGGCCAAAACCGATTCGCTCGCTTTGGTGATCTCCGAATCCTCAGGAAACATCACCGTGTTCGCACAGGGCGGGGCGCTACTCGAGCTCGAGAAGCCGCCCGCAGGTTGAGCCTTACTGCGTAGTGGCGCTTGCGCCGTCGATCGCAAGGCGGATTTGGTCCGCCCCGTTCGAGCCGCTACCCTGATCGGTGGGGTACGCAGTGTTGAACTTGATCCTTTGTTGGGGGCTCGGACATGTCCTGTATGCGGCGTACGGCGCGTACGCCGGCCGGACGCATTTCACCGTCAGGAACCCTTCGTTGCAGATCGTGACGCTCGATGCGCAGGAGCAGAAGCCCTTGTTCTGGCTCGCCATCGTGACGCAGGTCGCCTTCGGTTGCTTCTTGGTGTTCTTCGCCACGAACACCGACTTCTTCTAGAACGAGTCAGTCTCCGAGCCACTCGGCAAGCTCTACAGTCACCCCTTCTGGTCCCCACAGGAACACGAGCTTCCGGTCGTTGAACTCCATCAATTCGTTACGCGGTTTCACACCCGCCGCGATCAACCGTTCGAGCGTTGCTTCGATGTTCTGCACGGCGAAGCAGACATGATTGTAGCCGGGGCGGTGAAGGTCTTTCACGCCTGGGTCATCGTGAACTTCCGGTGCGACGTACTTCAGAAGCTGGACCTCAGTGCGCGGTCGCACGCCTTTGAGCACGAGCGTCACGTGCTCGGCGTTGATGCCCTCGACCCCCATGTAGTTGGCGAATTGTTCTCCCGAGATCTCAACCTCGATGTCCTCCTCGAAACCAAGAAGCCCAAAGAACCGCTTAGCAGAGTCGAGGTCTCGAACGACGATCGTCACGTGGTCGAAGTGCTTGATCACGACGTGCATTCTCGTCGACGACGACGGTCGAAGCAATGCGCGAGGACCTCGTGGCCAGCACCACACCCATGAAGACACTGTTGATGTGCCAGTCGGATAGGGAAATCCATCTCGATGCAACTTCTCCTGCCATTCACCGCACGGTTGCGGTCCTTCTCCTCGAGCGGGGACTTTCCCCGGAGCGCGGATACTCGTTGTGATATTAGTCCACTGCATATGTACTACTCTGGCGGAACAAGACTCCATCCGCTCCAGCGATGGTGTATTGCGTGATCTTCGGAGCAGTCCAGTCGCACGCGAGCAGGAAGGTCGCGCGCCTCTACCAGAGTCATGGAGCGATCGTCTTCCGGCGAGCCCGACAGATATTGGGAAGCGAAGAAGCAGCCGAGGACGTACTCCAGGAAATCTTCCGCGGAATCCTCGAACGCCCCGAAACGATTGCTCGCGCAAAGAACGAAGTCGCATGGCTCTACGGGGCCACTACCCATCTGTGTCTGAATCGAATCCGCAAC
>JBATTM010000439.1:0-1622 GCA_049670545.1 Polyangiales bacterium | reverse complement strand
GCATACGCCCGGGACGACACGACCACCGCTCTGCGCGCCTTGGCGGCCCTCCAAGCCCACATGACCACAGATCTCGAACAAAGCGCAATCGCGCTCGAGCGTGCTCACGAACTCGAAAACACCGGGGAGCACGAGCGCGCGCTCGCCATCCTCACGGACGACGTCTATGCACACCCGCTCGGACTCGAGGTCGAGGCGCGACTCCTGTGTGCAGCAAAGCGATGGGAAGAAGCGACCGCGCGCTACGAAGAGGCCGCGAAGCACGCAAAGGACGGCCGGCGCGCCGCCTCCCTGTGGCGCGCGGCAGCGGCGATCTTCGAAGTCGAGCTCCACGATCCGGAACGCGCCGTCCAGACTTTCATCGCCGCGACGGAGGCCGACATCACGTACCTCGACGTCTACCGTCGACTCGTCACGCTGTACCGAAGCCAGGGGCGAGCGGCGGACGCCGAGGCACTGACGGATCTTCGCATCGAGGCGGGTGCGGACACGCCGACGCTCGTCGGGCTGCTCCTCGAACAGGCCGCGCAGCGCCGAGAGCGTGGGGATACCGACGGAGTCGTCGAGTCGCTCGAGGAGTGCCTGGAGCTCGACCCAGGCCACTTTGCCGCGCTCACGGAGTTGGTCGACACGAACCAGGCCTCGGGCAACTGGCAAGGGGCCGCTGAGGCCCTGATCCGGATCGCGCGGCTAAGGCGCTCTACCGGGGAGCAGGTGTGGGCTTTCACGGAGCTCGGCTCTCTCTACGACGATCAGCTGCAAGACCTGCCGCGCGCCGAAGCGGCCCTGCGCCAGGCACACAAACTCGCCCCCGCCCACGACGAAACGCTCGATCGCTTGGCATCCGTGCTGAGTCGCCAAGGCAAGTCCGTCGAAGCGGGCCGAGTTCTCGAGGAACTCGTGAGGCGCGGGGGAGATCCAGCACGCAACACCGACTACAGAGTCCGTCTCGCCGCAGAGCTCGAGTCCACCGGACAGGCTCGACACGCGGAAGCCTATTTGGGACAGCTCCGCGCGGAACGACCCACGGAGGTGGATGTCATCCTCGCCCTCGCAGACCACTATGAGCGTCAGGGCGCCACGGCAGCGTCCGCAATGCACCTCAACCGTGCGCTCGTGGATTTGCAGGAGGCGATCGACGCGCGACCCCAAGAAGAAGGTCTCTGGACCACGGTCGTGCGCGTGCTCGCACGTCGGCGCGGTCGAGGGCCCGCCTCCTGTGCGGCGAGCGCGGCGGTAGCCGCGGGGTTTTCGCCCTCGTTGTTCGAAGGATCGATCACGGAACGACACGAAGCGTTCGGTCAGCCAGAACTACCCCTTCTCGCCGACCTCGACCGCGTGGTCACTCCCCGGGGCCTTCCACCCACGGTCCTTCGACTGTTTTCGTTGTGCGAGAATGGATTCGACAAGGTGCTCCCATTCGACGCACAGGCATGGAAGCTTCGGCGCGTTCCCGGCAAGGATCGGGGCCTCGTGGAAGAGGCGGGCCTCGTCGCGGAGGGTCTGGGCGTCAGCGAGCCCAAACTTCGGGTTACGAGCGCCTCACCGACCGCCTGCATGCCGATCTCGGGCGATCCTCCCACCCTCGTCGTCGGAGAGCGCCTGGGCGAACTGACCACACG
>JBATTM010000438.1:0-2310 GCA_049670545.1 Polyangiales bacterium | reverse complement strand
GGCTTGAGTCTTTCTGAGGCCTTCCAGGTTTCTCCGAGGGGTTTCGATACCTTCGCGGATCCTGACCGGGGCCAGGGCCGGAGACCATACTTTATTTAGTGTCTACTTACATTGACGACCAGCGCCGATAACGGTATCCCCGACCGACCCGGTACCCCCGTTCAAGGATTCGAGGAGACGATCGTATGCGCCGCCTACAGGCATTCTTCTATCCACTCATGGCCCTCAGTCTCACCGCATGTAGTGATGGTGGGCAGGAGGCGAACTGCGACGACGTCGATGGATCATTCGCGCTCGTGCAGCAGGTGTTCGAGAATCGCGGATGCACGGCGTCGACGTGTCATGGGTCCGAGGACGGTGAGGGCGGGCTCGACCTTCGTGCGGAAACCGCGTTCGACAACCTGATCAACGTCGACTCGAGTTCTGGCGACATCCCGCGCGTGTTTCCTGCGGATGAAGAACTAAGTGTGCTCTACCTCAAAGTCGCCGCGAAGACGCTCGGCACGAACTTGGCCGACTTCGGCGTTGGTGGTTCCGAGATGCCCTCGAGCTCGGATGCTCTCACAGAGGACGAAGTCGAGCTGATTCGCGCGTGGATCCGAGGCGGTGCGCCGCGCACCGGTGTCGTCGACGGGACTCCGAAAGGGATCGCCTGCGCGTCGGAACTAGGAGAAGTGCAACCCAACAAGATTCCCCCGCCCTCGGCACCCGAAACCGATGAGGGGATTCAGTTCATTTCAGGTGGCTGGTCGCTGCCCGCGGAGTCAGAGGACGAAGTGTGCTTCGTCACCTACTACGACTACGCCGACACCGTTCCTGATCGCTTCAAGCTTCCGTGTCCGGATGTCTATGGGGGATCTACCCGCGAGTGCTTTGCCTACGAGGCGATGACCTTGATTCAGGATCCGCAGTCGCACCACGCGATCGTGGAGAGCTACATTCCGCCGCCCGGGAACGAGCAGGAGTGGGACCCCAAGAGCACGGTCTGGAAGGACTGGCAGTGTGTGGGGGGCGATCGAGCTGGGCAGCCGTGCGACCCCACGAGCCAGGGGGAGTGCGGGGCGCTGAACACCTGCGCGACGGCCCCGCTCACGTCGCTTGGGTGTACCGGCTATCGGAACGGGCCGGAGGAACTCGGTACGATTCTCGGGTTCTTCGGCCAAGCCTCAACCCGACAGAACGTAGCGGTCGCGCAGGAAGCTACATTCCGTGAGACCTACCCTGAGGGCGTCTTCGGAGTGGTCCCGGTGGAGGGTTTCATGATTTGGAACAGCCACTCCTTCAACCTCACGAAGCTAGACACGACGGTGTCTCAATACATCAACTTCGAGTACATCGAGCAGGACGACCGAAGGTTCATCCGAGAGGACCTCACCGTGCTCGACAACATCTTCTCGATGGGCATCGTTCCGCCGTTTACCACGTATGAGGGGTGTGCGACGTTCACGCTGCCGGTCGGCTCGCGACTGCTCACGTTGTCGACGCACACTCACCAGTTCGGACGCGACTTCCGAGTCTGGTACCCGCCGAACGAGCCCTGTCCGAGCGGTTTCGAGACCCGCGAACTAGACCAGCCCATCGATTGCGACGTTCCCGACGGGGAACCCGACTATCGAAGCTTCACGTACCAAGACCCGCTGTACCAGCGCTTTGACGACGAGAACAACCTGACGATCCTGGATAGCCCCGACGTCAACGATCGAACGTTTCGGTACTGCGCCATCTGGGATAACGGCGCCACCGATCCCATGGAGGTTCGCCGTCATTCCGAACGCCCCGACGCGGGTACGTGTTCGTTCGGCGTGTTCAGCGCGTTCATCAAGGGATGCGGATGCGATCCGGAGGAACGCGCCTGCCTCGGAGGCGACAACCAGGGCATGACCTGCAACGGAGACGACAGCGTCTGCGGCGAAGGCGGTGTGTGTGACGCCTGCCCGGTCTGGGGTGGCGTTACCACCGAGGAAGAGATGTTTGGGATCCTCGGAGCGTTCTACGTCGCCGAGTAGTGGCTTACCTCTACGTACCTGTCACCCGTCGCAACAGCGGCAGAGAGAAGAAAGTGACAATGAGTCGATTGTGGCTCCTCGTTCTCGTTGCGATGGTTTCCGCCTGTGGCGGCACGGGGATTTCGGAAGCAACGAAGTGCACGGATGATGGCACCTACGGTCTCGTTCAAACCGTCTTCGAGGCCCGTGGTTGTACCGCTAGCGTGTGTCACGGAGAGACGACGGAAGGCGGCCTCGACCTCCGGACGGAGAGTGCCTACGCGAACCTCATCAACGTTCCCGGGGAGTCAGCCGATCTCGTGCG
>JBATTM010000437.1:0-2428 GCA_049670545.1 Polyangiales bacterium | reverse complement strand
ATACATCTCGTTTGCAATCGTGACCTGGCTCGGGTGAATGCAGAGCTTTCCCTCGTAGCCGAGCTGCATGCCGACGTGGACGTCGCGCCGAAGGGCCTCCTCGTCGCGCACGGCGAGGCAGACGTTGTCGACCGGCTGCACGCCGCAGCCGCGGGCGGCCACGGCGACCGCGCAGCGTGCATGGTAAAGCACGCCCTTCGAGGGATCGTCCGCTGAAACCCCCATCTCCAATGCGAAGTCGGCGTGGCCGAAGCAAAGGGCGTCGACGCGAGGGTTCGCCATGCCGACCTCGAGCGCACGCGCGACACCAAGGGGCGTTTCCAAGAGCGCCAGGATCCGCGTATCAGCGCCGACATCATCGAGAATCGCAGCGACGGTGCGAAGGTCGTCTGCACGCTCAGACTTGGGCACCATGATCGCCGCGGCCCCTGCCAAAGCCGTCGCCCGCACATCGTCTTCGTGAACGGGCGTACCGGGTGCGTTGACTCGGACGGCAGCTTCGGAGCTTTCAAAGCCACCCTCGCTCAGTGCGACGCAGACCGCTTCCCGGGCGCGTCCCTTCGCATCGGGCGGGACCGAGTCCTCCAGGTCGAAGAGGATCGCGTCGGCACCCGACGCCTTTGCTTTTCCGAACCGCTGCGTCGCAATCCCGGGAACGAAGAGTAGAGAGCGTCGCAGCATGTTTCCTCAGTTAGGTGGGCCTGGCGATTCGTTTCACGATGTCGCTGAAGGACAGAACGCCGACAGGAATGCCGGGGTTCTCCGGCTCGGTAACGAAGAGGCGATGGTACCCTCGCCGCGCCATCAGAGTCACCGCGTCGGCAAGCAGCATGTCAGGTTCGCAGGTCAACGGGTTCGGGGTCATGACGTCACGCGCCGTGAGCTCCGCAGCCTGCTCGCGCGAACGGCCCTGCCGCGCGAGCACGAGATCGGTCTGCGAGACGACGCCGATGGGCGCGTCGCCTTCCGTCACGACCAGGGCGTGGATGCGGTTTTCGAGAAGGGTCCGAGCGACCTCGCCAAGCTTGAACTCGGCAGGACACGTGATCACGCCTTCGTGCATCGCTTCACGCACTAGCGTTCGGTGCGGATGGGTCTCTTCGACGACCGCATCGGGGCGGGGCGGTCGATAGGTCACCTCGGGAACGCTTTCGGCGGCCGACAGCGGCATGCTCTCTTCAACGGCATGTGCGCCGACGAGCACCGCCATGTTCCCGTACGGGTGCCGGTTTTCGTACATCAGCTGATGGCTCCTCGCGAGGTCGTCCCACGAAAACACTTGGCTCGTACACGGGTCGATCCGCTTCGAGGCGACGAGCTCGTTGAGCGCGCGCGCTTGTTCATCGTTTGCGGCGTGCGAACCCTGGAGGCGCTTCTGCCGGGTCCACACGTACCGAAGGTCGACGGTTGCATGGTAACCTGTAGTCCCCGCGCCGATGACCACCATCCCCCCGCGCTGGCAAACGAAGACGCTCGTCGGGATTGTGCTTTCGCCTGGATGCTCGCACACGATGCGCGGGTTGCGCCGCTCTCCGACGGCCTCCCAAATCGCTTCGCCGAATGCGCGGGCTTCGGTGCGCCACTTCGCATACCCCGCACGGTCTTTCCAATGAGGGGGAATGCCCCAGTGGTTGAACTGCTTGCGGTTGATGCAGCCTTTTGCACCGAGTCGCTTGCAGTATTCGATTTTGTCGTCGGAGCTCACGACCGCGACCGGAATGCCGCCCATCGCGCTCGTGATCTGAATCGCCATCGAGCCGAGGCCCCCGGCACCGCCCCAGCACAACACAGCGTCATTCGGGCGCACGGCGTGCCTTCCCCAACCGGTGAGCATGCGGTACGCGCTCGCGCCCACGAGCATGTAGGACGCGGAAGACGCCCACGACAGGTGCTTCGGACGCGGCAAACACTGATGCGCCTGCACTCGGGCGAACTGGGCGAAGCTGCCCCAGTTGGTTTCGTAGCCCCAAGACCGAAAGGTAGGCGAGTACGTCGGGTCGGCGCCGGAACGGACGACGGGACAGTCGGGGCTCCAGGTTCCCGGATGGATCACGACTTCGTCGCCGACCGATAGCCCGGATACCGCGCTGCCAACTTTGTACACGATGCCCGATGCGTCGGAGCCACCGATGTGAAACGTTTCGGTCTCTCCGGCCTTCTGCCGTGCGGCGATCACGTTCTGGGGAACTCCAGTGGAAGCCCACACGTTGTTGTAGTTCACGCCGGCCGCCATCACGTACACCAGGACCTCGTCGTCCCGGATGTTCGGGACGTCGACGACTTCCTGCTGGAAACTCGTGGCCGGTTCCCCGAAACGCTCCGGGCGAATCACCCAGGCGTGCATTTGCGTCGGAACTTCCCCCAACGGGGGAGGGTCACCTATGTCGTACAGACGTGTCACGACGGGTGGGATTATCATGAACCCGAA
>JBATTM010000436.1:0-4180 GCA_049670545.1 Polyangiales bacterium | reverse complement strand
CTTACCTGACATCCCCGCATCGAAAGGACGAGGATTCCGTTAACCCGGGGCGCACGGTGACGACTGCTGTGCTGCCGATATCCGTGTAGTGGACACAGTCGACTGATCCTTCACCGCCCGACGCATGTAGCTCTAACCGACACGGGCCCGCGGGAAGATCGGTGGCGATCCCTTCACAGTACGTGGTGTCCGTCGGGCCGTACGTGTTTTCGAGGGACCCGGTCGCGATGGGGTCCGGAGCATCCGCGCAGTAGACGTTGAAGTCGATGCCGGACACGTCCGCACGCACAACCGCCACAATGCCAATACCGCCCTCGGTAAGCCAGGGCACGACGGGGCGACCATCTTCCTCGAAACCGGGTAGCACGTCACGAAACGACAATCGGTACTTGAAGCCGTCAGGCTGCAGGATCGGAATCGTCCCCCGTGACGTGGTTCCAAACTCTCGATTGAGGAGCGACGTTCGAAGTGACCGAAGCTGAGCGGCGTCCTCCTCCACCGCGACCCAGGCCTTTCGCTGCGTTGGTTGCAGGAAGAGGTCGTCGTTCGGGTCGGGGCGTAAGGGTAGTGACAGCAACGCTGGCGGAAGGTCGAGTGGCCACTCAGGGGCTCCGTCGAACTCTGCTCCGATGACGTGGCCGGCACCGAGTGGCGTCAGGATGTAGCGTGCCGGGCCGGACACCGGTTCGCCGAGGGCCCGGAGCTCCTCGATGACGTCGAACAGATCGTTGTGAATCTGGCGAATGTCGCTTGGCAGCATCGGCCCCGCAATGCAGAGAGCGACGTCGAGAGAGCGATCGCCCCAACGATAGGTCGTGCCGCCGGTATCTGGCGCACATGACCCAAGGCTATGCGCCGGTTCGAGATTCTCCCACTGTTCGAGCGCGAGAAGCTCCGACAGGCTTCTCGCCTGCTCCTCGTCGAGCACACCCTCGACTCCCATCCCGAGGCTTGACGTGAGTCGTTCGTATACGACGAACCGGCAGTCGGGCGACACTGCGAAGAAGGAGCCGCCTATCTCGAGCGAACTCCACGCAGGCATACCACCCCCTCCGCTCATACTGATGAAGCCGACACCAGCTTCCCCACAAACTGGGATAGAGACGCTCCCCGCGCACCACGGGACGACACTCGATCGGCTCCGTGAGCCCCTCCACATCGAGTCTGACCCCGTAAGCTTCATCTCAGTGGGTTCAGGGACGTCACGTGCCGCAATCGCTATCGCTTCGCCCATGCAGCGTGTCGGCCAAGAGAGCTCTCAGGACCCGTTCGAATCGACGTGGCTCTCCGCGAAAGCCCTGAACGCCGCCGCATCCCCCGGCGATTCGAAGGAGCGTTTCGGAACGATGTAGGCCGCACATCTGTCGGTGAACACGAAGACGTGGTCAGAGGACTCCTCGACGGACTTTACACCCCTCCAGCGAAACATGGACTCCGCGTCCGGAGTCTTCTCCAGGATTCCGTCCTCCGTAAGTTCGTACGACTTTGGACCCAGAACCGAACCCATCGCTTCCGGCTGCATGCGACGCCGTGCGCGCCAAGAGAAGGCATACACCAGGCCGATAGCCGTCGCGGAGGTAGCCAACATGAACAGGAGCTTCCGCTCTGGGGGCCCGCCAACGAGCCCAAGCGCGAAGAGGTCGATAACTACGACCGTCATGAACACGAGGCTAAGGATTCCTAGCTCTAGGGGCGCACTTGGGCTGCCTTGCGGAGGAAGGCGATTGGCGCGTTTGCACATCGCCTTGCAGAAGTCGCGAAAATCCTGATTCGTCAGTACCACGTCGACTCGCAGCGCCATGCCGGCCTCCACCTTCGCCCCTGGCAGTACCATCGCGGACTGTCTGCGTCGAGATTGCTATCTCCGGAGAGTTCCCGAGGCACCGCGGACTCGGCTCCGATGTCTCGCCGGGAGATCCGAACACTCGTCCGTCGAATGGTACGCGGGTACCCGACATGGAGCTGGCGCACGTTTCTCCGGAACCACAGCCAGGGGCGTCTCCCTGAGCAAGATGGCGGATTCGCGTATACTTTGCGCATGGGTACGAATCGCCCACGCCTCACCTGCATCTGCGCTTGGGCCGCTTGCCTAGGAGCGATCCTTGCCTCCGGATGCGGCTCGGGCGAGCTCGCAACTGCAGGAGGTCAGTCTGGGGGCGGCGGAACAGGGGGAGCGGCACCGCAGTGTGTGACTCCCGCCGACTGCGGCTTCAATACGGTCGAGATGACACGAACGTGCGACTTGGGAGAGTGCGGTCACGTGGACCATCCTCGGGGGCTCTGCCCAGACGGATTGCCCTGCAACGAAGATGAGTTCTGCTACGTCGACGCTTCGTTCGCCGACCCTGACATGCAGGGGGTATGCGTCCCTGATCGATGCGAAGGAGGCGGAGAATGCGTCCTCGACGATGGTGGGGTCATCCTCATCGAGTGACGATCTCGGAGCCACCTGCCCAAGGGTCGCCTTAAAAAATCGGGACGGGCTGAAGTTTCTTAGTTTCGTCCCGAGCGCGAAACGAAAACTGAAGAACTTCAGCCCGTCCCCGAACTCGCTACGCAGACCACCTCGGTCGGCGCAGGAGTCCGACTCTACACGCGAAGACCAATCTCATGTTGGCTGCGCCTGTGACGATCGCGTCGGACGCCGGTCCCGACGCGACAGTGGAGATGTCGTTGTCACGCGCGCGAGGCAGTTGTGGCGGAGTGAGGCGCGCAGCGCGTTGCTAGCGACGACCACGGAACTCTCCTTAGATGAACCGACGAAGCAAACCCCGACTCACGCAATGGCGGGCAGGGGTCTCTTGCATTGACGACATGTAGGAGCGCCAAACGCCGGCTACAGACAGCTCCGCCTTGGCGTCCCGCCCACTCGGTCGCGAGCCAAGCAGGTCAACGGATCGCAGCCCACAGGAAACTAACGTTCGCACCTCGCGGAAGATTCTGCGGGGACCGGCAAGACGGTATCGTCTGACCTCACGCCGACGGCGCGGCGCCACGGCTCAAAGATGGCTAAGGGACCGCGAACCTCATGCTCTCCCTGCCTCGTGCGAGTCCAGGCATCTCGACTTCGACGATAGATTGCCGGTCGAGGGATGCGTCATCGTCGATGATTCCGTTGAGGTTGAGAATGAAGGCGGTCAGCGCATAGACATCCGAGTTCGCGAGGCTCTTGGGGTTGCTATGCGGCATCCCCCGCCGGATGTAGTCGAAGACCGATGTGGCGTAGGGCCACTGACTTCCCACAGAGAAGACCAGGAGTGGGTTCTTTCGGAGGATTCGCAGCGGCCGCTTGGGGTCTAGCAGCCCGAAGAACCCGTCTTCCCCAGCCAGTCGTGCGGACGGTCCCTCCCTGCCGCTGACGCCATGGCAGCCTGCGCACTGCTGCCCGTAGACCAACCGTCCGTCCGCCACGGAACCATTCCCGTCGGGGAGATTGCGACCATCCGGAAAAACGGTCAGTCGGTAGAGCGCGAGCGTTTCGTTGCTGATTTCCACTCCAAGATCCGGCCCAGGTTCTACATCGCGGAGTTCCGTGGTCGACGCCGATCGGAGCACTGATCGATCTTCCGCAATCCCGACGCTTGGCTCGGCGTCACATCCGAGGAGCACCGCGACCAGAAGGAGAAGGAAAGCGCCGCTACGCATAGACATTCGCCACACGCCCGTCCGCGTGGACTTCCCAGGCCTGCACGGCGTTATAGTGATTGAAGCTATGCGCAGCGTAGCGAGCCTTCCAGCTTGCTCGCGTCGGTTGCACGCGTCCCGTCGAGTCGACGGCCCTGCTCAGTAAGACGGTTCGCCGGCCGTCCCATTGCCATGGAATCGTGAAACGTGTCAGCGATTTATCGAGCACCGGCTGCGACAAGCTTGCCCTTGCCCAGGTCTTCCCTCCGTCCGCTGACACCTGCACCCCGGCGACCCTTCCGAGTCCAGACCAAGCGAGACCCGAGACCTCGTAGAGGCCCGGCTCGGGCAGTTGTTGCCTGCCCGATGGATGCGTAATCACCGACTTGACGTCCATGTGGAAGCTGAACCGTTGGATGTCGCGGCCGCTCAAGACCTCGCTGTAGATACCTGACTCATCCTTGGTGTACGCGGGGGCATCCGTCACTTCCAAACGGTGGAGCCACTTCACCGAGGCGTTCCCTTCCCACCCGGGCAGAAACAGTCGCATCGGATA
>JBATTM010000435.1:0-1878 GCA_049670545.1 Polyangiales bacterium | reverse complement strand
GCCCCTGGTAGGGTATCGCCTAGAACTGCGTTTTTGAGCGCACATTCCGCAGGTTGGGCGAGGGAATGAGGTAATTTAATCGGTACTGATTTTTAAGCCGATGAACTGCCCATGAACGTTCAAGACTTAGACCACCTTGGTATCATCGCCGGGATTGTAGATCAGATGGGGCTAGAAGCGCGAGTGAATGACTGTCTGGGCACCCATCGGCAGCAAATTGTGAGTCCTGGGCAAGGGCTGAAAGCGATGATTTTGAATGGATTAGGCTTTGTCAGTGCGCCGTTATATCTGTATGAAGGGTTCTTTAGGGGCAAAGCGACCGACCACCTGCTGGGGGAGGGGATAGCGCCCGAGCATCTGAACGATGACTACCTCGGTCGCCTGCTGGATAAGGTGTGGGACTACGGCCCCAGTGCCCTGTACAGCCAGATCGCGATGGATGCGTATCGAACCTTTGCCCTAGTGCCCCGCTGTTACCACTACGACAGCAGTAGTTTCAGCGTTCATGGGGAGTATGACACCGAGACGCCAGAGGTGGGCAGTATCGAGATCACCCAGGGCTACTCCAAGGATCATCGGCCCGACCTGAAGCAGTTCATTGTGGAGTTGATGTGCAGCAACGATGGCGGTGTCCCGTTAGCCCTGACGGTGTCGAGCGGAAACCAATCGGATAAAGCGGTCTTTGGTGAGCGGGTAACGGCCTTTGCCCAGCAGTGGAACCTAGACGGAATTCTAGTCGCTGATAGTGCGCTGTATAGCGCCGCCAATTTAGCCCAGATGGGCGACCTGCGCTGGATTACCCGAGTGCCCCTGACCCTTGCCGAGGCCCAAGCCCTCGTGGGTGACTTACCGGCCGAGACCTTTGAGGCCAGTGAGCGAGACGGCTATCGCTTAGCCAGTGTGTGCAGCACCTATGGGGGCGTGAAGCAACTCTGGGTCGTCGTCGAGAACCAGGCCCGAGTCGATAGTGACCGGCGGCAGCTTGAGCGTCAGGTGGACAAGCACCGACAGCAGGCCGAAACCCAACTCCGGCGGCAGGGGAAAACCGACTTC
The DNA here is from genome assembly GCA_049670545.1 of Polyangiales bacterium. GTDB lineage: Bacteria > Myxococcota_A > Polyangia > Polyangiales > Houyiibacteriaceae > SG8-38. The sequence goes on along the minus strand of JBATTM010000435.1, from coordinate 825 downwards.
AACTGTGCTGAGGATGCCCGTAGCCAAGCCCAAACCCTAGCCGCCCGCTGGCGCTACCATGCCCTGGCTGAGGTGCAGGTGGTGGAGCATCCCCACTACGAGCGAGCCGGACGCCCCAAGGCTGACGCGTCACCGAGCCGCATCACCTATCGCCTAACGGCCCAGGTCGTGGCCGATGACGCGGCCATTGCGCGAGCAAAGCGCAAAGCCGGTCGCTTTATCCTAGCCACCAATGCCCTTGACGACCCGACCATGACCGCCGAGCAGGTGTTGAGTGATTACAAGGGACAGTACGCCCCAGAACGAAGCTTTGGCTTGCTCAAAGACCCCTTGTTCTTTACCTCAAGTGTCTTTCTCAAGACCCCACAGCGAATTGCGGCGTTGGCCATGGTGATGGGCTTAGCGGTGATGGTCTATACGCTGGCACAACGGCAACTCCGACACGCGTTGGCTCAAGCCAATGAAACGGTGCTTGACCAGCGCAAACAACCCACCCAAACGCCGACCTTACGCTGGATTTTTCAATCCTTTCAGGCCATTCATCGGGTCGTATTCAACGGCCAAGTTCACATCTCTAATCTATCCTCTGAACGCCTGAAGGTCTTGAGGTGCCTCGGCGCTCCCTGCCAAAACTATTATCTGACTGGCTGATCAACCTGCGGAATGTCCGGTGAACTGCTTACGGGCGTAGGGACGGCCCATGAAGGTAGCGGTTTCGCCGCTGGGGGTAGCTTCAAGGGCAGGGGTAGAGGCTTCGTAGGCTTGACCGCGATAGGTGAGTTGCATAGCCGGGGGCTCCTGAGTGACGAGTGGTTTGTCTCGATG
>JBATTM010000434.1:0-1546 GCA_049670545.1 Polyangiales bacterium | reverse complement strand
CGCGGAGGACCTTGCCGCCGAGCGACCCGTTGTCCTGGGGCGTCGACGCGATCGCGGCGTCGCCCGTGCCCACCCAAAGGAAACCATCGTTTCCGAATCGCGGTCGGCAACCGCTGTGGCGCCCGGTGCGGTAGGGCATTCCGGTCACGATGTCGCTCCGGTCGAGAATCGCATCGCCCTCGTCGGAGAGGGTAAATCGAACGACGCGGACGTCGGTAGCCCCTCCGGCGCTCGACGCCATGCACACGAATACATATCCGTTGGCCTCGAACTGAGGATCGACCTCGAGACCGAGCATTCCCCCTTCCCCTTCCGCCACGACGTCGGCCGGAGCGAAGACGACGGGCGGCTGCGCCGTGCCATCGACGAACACGTTGATGCGCCCCGGACGCTCCGTCACCAACATCGTACCGCTAGGCAACCACGCCAGATCCCACGGTTTAGAAAGTCCGGAAACTTCCGTCGTGACTGCCCACGATGGCTCCGTGTCGCATGAGAGCCCCATGCTCACCAAGCAAGCCGCAACCACGACGGCATCGATGTATCGGCGCGCCCTGCGCGTCGTTCTCTGTTTCGATTGCTCCGCTGTCATTCTCCTACTCCTGCTCGCAAGCTATCGGTCCGCCTTGGTAGCGGACCCTCTCAGTAGAAGAGCACCAACCATGCCAACGGCGGATCTGCGGGCCGCAGCCAATCTTGTCCATTGGCGGAATGTCCCGACCGAGGCATGATGCCTCGGTCGCAAGCCGGCAGACTCCGATTGTCGGGAGCCCGCGCTCCCACGCGCGCTACGTGTCATCGACCGCTCTGGCACGAGCCTTGCTGCCTCTTGGGTCTGCGATTTGTTGATCGCTCACATTACACTAGGAAGGCGGGACCGTGACCAAACCCATGCCGGGACGAAGGCACCTAGCTTGACGTTCTCCCTCACCGATGGTGACCACTTCACCCACCGAGCTGCGAGGTGCGTGCCATGCCCGCGACGTTGAAATGAGCGACGGTTCATCCTGGGCCTACGTGCGGCGTGTCTTGCTCGTCGCGCTCGTAGCAGGGGCGATGTTCATCTTGTGGAAGGTCGTCGATGCCTTGCTGCTCGTCATTGCGGGTATCCTCATCGCGGTCTTCCTGCACGGTCTGGCGGGAAGCGCGGAGCGGTATCTCGGGGTCTCGAGACGATGGGCCTGGACGATCGTCATCCTTGGACTGGTGAGCTTGATGGGAGGCCTTGGTGCGTTTCTCGGGGCTGAGATCGCGGGTCAGCTTGCGGAGCTGCCCGCCCTGCTTCCAACGTCGTACGATCAAGTGTTGAGCACTCTCGAGCGGTACCAATGGTCGGCTCCGCTGGCGGGGGTTCTCCCCGAATCTGCCGAGGACTTGTCCTCCGAGCTCGATTTCGCGAAGCTTGGGGGAGCCGCTGCGGCACTTGCAAACGCAGGCGTGACCCTGCTGCTGGTCTTCAGTGTTGGAGTCTTCCTTGCCGCGAGTCCCCGCACGTATCAACGCGGGTTCGCGAGCCTCTTTCCCCCGGCCGGACGCGAGCGTATTC
>JBATTM010000433.1:0-8057 GCA_049670545.1 Polyangiales bacterium | reverse complement strand
GGTGAGGGGGGTGGGGGTTTGGTTGGAGGAGGGTTGTTTGGAGGTGGTGGCTCGGAGGAATTGGCCGGGGCCGACGGTGTGGCCGACCTCGGGTAGGACTTCGCCTCGCTCGGCGACGAGGGTGCCGGCGACCATGACGGCGGGTACGGCATCGGGGTTGCGCCGGACGAGGCGTTCGTAGTTGCCGAGCTCGGGGATCGTGTCGGTGTGCATTTCCTCGACGCGGTAGTCGAGGTTGTCGGGGTCGACGATCACGAGGTCGGCACGTTTGCCTACTTCGAGCGTGCCAGCATCGATTTGATACCAATCGCCGAGCTCGCCGGTGAGCTTGTGCACCGCCTTCTCGATCGGCATGACCGGTTCACCACGATCCTCTGCATCTTTGACGAACTTCAGCATGCGAAGTGGGAAGTTGTAGAACGCCATATTGCGAAGGTGCGCACCGGCATCCGAGAAGCCGATCAGATTGCTGTCGCTGTTCATCAGTTTGCCGAGGGGCCCCGGGCGGTCGTTGCCGGTGACCGTGTACCAGCGGAGCTCGTTTCCGTACTTGCACAACAGATCCAGAAACGCGTCGACCTCAGACTTTCCCTGCGAGACTCCGATCTCGCGGAACGTCTTCCCCACGAGCGAGCTGTCCGGGCATTCCATCACGGTCGCTTTCGAAAAGTTGCGATGAAAGACTTTGGGAATGAACGGGTTGTTCCACTGGCGATTGAACGTCTTTCGATACTCTGGATCCTGGAAGAGCTTGCGACGCTCGGCCATGGTCTCGAGATGGAGGCCGGCCGCGCCCGCACCGAACTCTTCGAAGACGACGTTTTCGAACCCATCGGCCCACAGGTCGAACGCGACCGGGAGAAATTGATACCGGAACTTCCCGCCGAGGACCTTGTTGACCGTCCATCCAAGTCCTCGGAGCACGTTCCACAGAAGGCGATTCGATCGGATGTCCATGATCGACACCATGCTGAATCGCAGCGCCTTGCGGAGATAGAGACTCGCGCTGAAGGCCGCGTAGATCAGCACCTCATACTTGGTCGACACGTTCGGGATTGCTTGCAGGTTGAGGTCGCGCGCCCGCACGCCGCGCACCATGCGACGAAGCTCTTTCCACGACGCATAAGTCGATGGCAGGCACTTGCTCCGAAAGCGATCGCCACCCATCTTGTCCCAGTACAGACCGTTGAGGGAGAGGCCCAGGAACCCCGCGTCGTACCCTTCCGCGATCGTCTCCTCCATCGCGGTGAGCTCTTCTTCGGTGGGCTTCTCTTTGGCATCGAGCGAACGTTCGAGCCCCATCGCGTGTGCGCGCACTGCCGAGTAGCCGACGAACGACGCGAGGTTCGGTCCGAGCGGAAGGCTGTTCAAGTGCTCGACATACTCGGCATGCGTCGTCCAGGTCTTGCGCTCCTTCATCAGCGGCAAGAGGTGCTCGTAGGGAATCGCTTCGACCCGCGTGAACATGTCGGCGATGTCGGTCGGATCCCCAACTGCGGCACTCAGCGAGCAGCTTCCCATGAACACCGTCGTCACCCCGTGTCGCAAGGACTCGGGAAGAGAGGGGTTCGCTTCTACCTCGGCGTCATAGTGCGTGTGAATGTCGATGAAGCCGGGCATCACCCACTTGCCGCGCGCGTCGATTGTCTTCGCACCGGGGGGCGGCGTGATCTCGACATCGGACACACGTTCAAGCGTTCCGTCCGTGATGAGCAGGTGCTTGGTGCTCGGCTTGCTCCCCTTGCCGTCGAAGAAGAGTGCGTTCTGAATGACGGTCGATTGATGCTGCATGCGAAACCTCGTCCCATCGGTCGGTCACCGTCCGATGCTTCGATAGCGTGCGATGAGATCGTCTCGGCGACTTGACATTACGCGACAAAAACTTATCTTTTCGCGACTAGGCTCTCTCGATGTCGATGGTCCGTGCGTCAGGTTTGAGTGGATTTCCGGAGCTTGTGGAGGAGCTTGGCGGCGATCCGGCTGCGCTCCTTGGCAGGTTTCGAATTTCGCCGACCGCGCTCGCCGAGCCGCAAGGGTTCGTGGCCTATGCGTCTCTGATCCGGCTGCTGGAGCACGCCGCGATTGCGCTCCAGTGTCCCGACTTCGGCCTTCGGCTGTCGACGCGTCAAGACCTCAGCATTCTCGGTCCCCTCGGTGTCGCGGTGCGCAACTGCCAAACCTTGGGCGAGGCGATGGCGTGCGCGTCTCGCTACATGTTCGTTCACAGCCCCGCGATCTCCTTCACGCCGGAGCCCTCGGATCGCGAGGGGCACATCCTGCTGGTGTACCGGATCCTGATCGACAATGTGGGGCACACGACCCAGGTGACCGAGTTGAGTTTGGGCCTCGGCGCGCGTGTCGTGCGAATGCTCGTACAGACGAACGACGCGCTTCCCGCTGTCCGGCTTCAACACGCACGGTGCGCGCCTATGAGTGCCTATTGGTCGCACTTTGAAGCGCCGGTGTCATTTGGCGCGAAGCTCTCGGCGTTGGAGATGCCGCTCGAGGGTCTCGCGCTTCCGATCGAAGATGCCAGCATGCAGCTCCGAGAGCTTGCCGAGGGCTATTTGCATTCACACCATACCGACTCACGGACCCCGCTATCGCTGCGCGTGCGACGGGTCGTCGAGCGTTCGTTCGGCACGGGTGCCAGTTCGTGTCGCGATGTGGCCTCCGCCTTCGCGCTGCACCCACGAACGCTCCAACGCCAGCTTCGCGACGAAGGGACGACGTTCGAGCAACTCAAAGATGACGCACGCGCCGAGCTCGCTCGCGGCTACCTCGCGAACGGTGACTTACCGATGTCGCAAGTCGCCGCGCTCCTCGACTACAGCGAGCAGTCCGCACTCACCCGGAGCTGCAAGCGATGGTTTGGGAGAACGCCGCGGACGCTCCGTGGGGAGCTCGCGGGTCGCATTGCGCCATAGGGCTCTATTCGTCGATCACGCGGTGCAAGTACCCCACACACACAGACCCTTCACCGACGGCTGAAGCCACGCGTTTCACCGACTGGGATCGCACGTCGCCCGCCGCGAACACGCCCGGTTGGCTCGTCTCGAGCGGGAAGGGCGGTCGGGTCAGGAGCGGCCACGTCGAGGCATCGTCGTCACCGGAGGACAACTCGGGCCCACATCGAATGAAGCCCTTGTCGTCGAGCGCGAGGCAGTCTTCGAGCCAACCGGTGTTCGGAACCGCGCCGATCATCATGAAGACATGTCCGATCCCGTGCTCTCTTTCATCGCCGGTTTGGTTGTTCTTCCAACGGACGCTGGACAGTCGGTCTTCTCCGATGAACTCGGTGATCTCCGTGTTTCGATGCAACGTAATCGAGTTGGATGTCTCGATCCGCTGCGTCAAATACTTCGACATGCTCGTCGCGAGGGAGTCGCCGCGGATCAGCACGTGTACGTGGTCGGCTCGCTCTGCGAGAAACACCGCCGCTTGCCCCGCGGAGTTGCCGCCACCGACGACGATTGCCTCGACCCCCTCACACATGAGCGCCTCCACATGGGTGGCACCGTAGTACACCCCTACGCCTTCGAAGCGTTCGATCCCTGGAGGCTTGCGGTACTGCGCCCCGGTCGCGATCACGACCGTGCGGGCTCGAAGCTTGTCGCGGTCTTCAAGCTCGAGCGTGTAGGGGCGCTTTTCGCAATCGAGCCGCGTGGCGACCCGCGGCATCATGATCTCCGCTCCGAATTTCTGAGCCTGGTTGTAGGCACGACCGGCGAGCGCCTGGCCCGAGATCCCTGTCGGGAACCCAAGGTAGTTCTCGATTTTCGAGCTGGATCCCGCTTGCCCACCGAAGACGTTTCCCTCGAGCACCACCACCTGTAGGCCTTCAGACGCGGCGTAGACCGCAGCAGCCAGCCCCCCTGGGCCCGCGCCCACCACCGCGACGTCGTAGATCTCGTCTTGGTCGATGTTGCCGCTAAATCCAAGGCAGTCGGCGATCTGACGGTTGGTAGGGTTCTTGATCACGCGGTCGTGGGCCGTGAAGTACACGACCGGAACCTCCTCCGGCCCGATGTGAAAACGCTCGAGGAACACGCCGGCGTCAGCGTCGCGTTCCACGTCTGTGTATTGGTAGGGGTGCCCGTTGCGGCTGAGGAACTGCTTCAGCCGCAGCGTGTCGGCGGAGAACTCCGACCCAAACACGACGACGTCGCCCTGCTCGTGGGTGATCAGCCCGACGCGCCGGACGATGAACGCCCTCATGAACATCTCGCTAAGCTCGGCCTCGACGGCGAGGAGTTGGCGAAACGAAGAGCGGTCGAGCTCGAGGACTTCGCCGGCCTTCTTCATGCGCCCCTTCACGACGTTGGCGCGCCCCGATAGCATGTTGATCTCGCCGGTGAACTCGCCGGGCTCGTGGACCGTGAGGATGTCCTCACCGCCGCGCTCGGGGCGGAACACCTCGAGCTCACCGGACAGGATCACGAAGAACCCGAGGTCGCGGTCGCCGATGTCGAACAGCAGCTCCCCGACGTCAACGCGCCGAACGTGGCCATAAGGACGTACGCGGTCGAGCTGTGCAGGCGTCAGCTTCGGGAACATTTGGGCCCTGCGCTCGTAGTCGGTCATCGTCGTCTACGGATAGGGCGCGTGTGCTGCTTGGCAAGTCGGCGCGACGAGGAGTGCCATGCCGACCTCCTGCCACAACGCTGTCAGGAGTCTCGTAGGCGTCTCAGCCTCCTGCCACACCGGTGGCAGGAGCCCTCCGCCATACCCACGGTGCGTCGCTCGAGGCGTCGCACGAAGAAAGGAAAGACGATGGCAAATCCAGTGGTGTGGTTCGAGGTCATGGGAAAGAACGGTGAGAATCTGCGTTCGTTCTACAGCGAGCTGTTTGGGTGGCAGTACCAGATGGCCAAAGAAGTCGACTACGGCATGATCGAAGCAAACGGAGGGCAGGGCATTCCGGGCGGCGTCGGGCAGAGCCAAGAGCAGTACGTGACGTTCTACATCTCGACGAGAAGCGTCAACAGTTCGCTCGAAGAGATCGGCAAGCGGGGTGGCAAGACCGTGATGCCGCGGACCGAGCTTCCCGAGGGAACCGTGATCGGAATGTTCACCGACCCCGAAGGCAACACGGTTGGCCTCGTGGAAGAGGCTGCCTAGCCAAGCACGGTCGGGTATGGTCGCCCTGAGTTCCCGATGCGACGTGCCGATCGACTGTTCCAGATCATCCAGCTCCTTCGGGGGCGACGGCGTGCAGTCACCGCGCGGTGGCTTGCGGAGCGGCTGGAGGTCTCGGAACGCACGGTCTATCGAGACATTCGCGACCTCATGGCGAGCGGGACACCGATCGAAGGGGAGGCCGGCGTCGGCTATTCACTGCGGTCGGGGTACGACCTTCCGCCGCTGATGTTCAATACCGAGGAGATCGAGGCGCTGGTTCTCGGAGCTCGAGTCGTGGCGGCGTTTGCCGACGAGAAGCTCGCGCGCGCGGCGCAGTCGGTCGTGTCGAAAGTGGAGGCGGTGCTGCCCGTCAAGATGAAGCCGCGGGTTTCGGCCGCGGGTCTCTATGCGCCGAGTACGCCCACCTCGCGGGCGACCGCAGGTGGCCTGCTTGCGGTGAGGGTTGCTTTGACCGAAAGGCAGAAGCTCAGAATCGGCTACGTGAAAGGCGATGGTGCAGAAACGGTGCGCGTGATTCGCCCCCTTGGTGCGTTCTTCTGGGGCCGTTCATGGACCGTCACCGCCTGGTGTGAGCTTCGCGACGACTTTCGAAACTTTCGTCTCGACCGCATCACGACGCTCGAGCCCACCGGGGATTCGTTTCCCGATGAGCCCGAGCGCTCACTTGGGGAGTACCTCCGATCGATTGGCGTGGCTCCCGAAGACTGACTCCGTAAGCGTCAATCGCTCCACGAGGGTGGTCACGCGGGGGGCTTCGTTCTCGTCGACGGCGTTTTGATCTTCGCCTTCGACCCAGAGGTCCGCGACTGAAGAGTCGTCCCGGTAGTCGATTTCACTGGGGATCGTCGCGACCGGGGCTTCTTGCTCTCCCCAGAGGTTTCCGATGCCCTGTTCGAGAGCGATCTCGCTCGTAAGGGTGGGTCCTGTCTGGACTCCCAAGCCCGTGCAGGCGCTGGTTGCGAGTGCGAGGACAATTCCGAGGGTCAGGTGTTGCGTGTTCATGGTCAGCTCCTTATGTATGCGCTGTATACTTAAATGTATACGTCGTTCACTTCCAATGTCAACACTGTTTACAAAGAAATCATCTCGGGTTACACTATGATAGTGTTATGTTCTAAAAAATCTTATCATCACGGCGACTTACGGGAATCTTTGCTCTCCGCAGCAGAGGAGCAATTGGAGGAAGAGGGCCCGGCGGGACTCTCACTCCGCAAGCTCGGCCGCGCCCTTGGCGTGAGCCCTGGCGCCCCATACCGGCACTTCGAAGACAAAGAAGCGCTGCTCACCGCGCTGGCCACGATCGGCTTTCAGCGCCTTCGCGAGACAATGCTCGCCGAGCAGGACGGCGCCACCGATCCTCAGGACGAACTACGGCGTGGCGGCATCGGCTATCTCAAGTTCGCGTGGGCCCACCCCGGTCTGTTTCGCCTCGTCTTTGGGTGGATGCCAGCGGGCGAGGCCCCCGAGCGCGCCGAAAGCGGTGACCTGGCGTTCGCCAACCTTGCAGGGATCCTCGAACAGTGCGCACGCGACGGCCTGTTGGCAAAGGGCCCCATGGACGCAGGGCTCCTTGCATGGTCCGCCGTCCACGGCGCAGCGTTTCTCATGATCGACGACGGCCTCAAGCTCTGCAGCATGGCCCCGGACCCTGTTGCGATCGGCAATCAACTGCACGACGCACTTTGGGCCGGCATTGCGGCGAAAAAGTAGCACGGCGGGAAACGCCTCGTTGTCATTTCTAGGCCTCCGTGGTTCCTCGCCAAGGCATTGTCATTTTCTGCCGCGCGTGGTTCCCTCGGGTCCTCCTATCAATTCGTTTTCGCTGGAGTGGTCATGCTTAGTACTCATCCACGCTGGTTTCGTCGCTTGATGCTTGGTGCACGCACGGAGCTCGACTTTGACCTGTCATGGGGTGCCCAATGACATGCGGGCTTCACGCTTCAAGGGCGGCATGGCTGGTGACTCTCGTCACGATCGCACCGATCCTATCTTGCGGTGACAGCCAACCCGACCCCGCTGGCAACGTCGAGGTTCGCGTTCTCCTGTTGGACGAGCGAATGCTCGTCGAGAGCGTGACTTACGAGATCGGGTGCGAGTCCGACCCCTCTGGCGAGCGGCTGCAAGGATCACTAACACCGGTCGATGAACCTGAGGCGTCGGATCAAGGTAGCTCGATCTGGTCGGGGTTTCTGGACCTTCCGCCGGATCGATGTCTGGTTCAGTTGCGCGGAACGGACGAGGACGGCGAGGTGCTTTGCACAGCCAGCGAACCGTTCAACGTGCTCGGGCCGCCCACCATGGTCAACACCATCCTTTCTTGCAACTTGAACCCAGCGCCGCCACTCCAGCCAACCAACAACGCCTGCCCGGATCTGTTCCCCTTCGAGTGCGCCGACTTCGACGACGGTGCGACAGCGACTTCGTGTGAGGTGAAGTTTCGTGATTCCGACGACACGTGCGCCGACGCATGCGATCCCCAAACGTGCACCGCGGCGCCGACCGGCATCGCGTGCACGCCTGGCCCCGACCCCGGGGTCTCTAGCCTCGTGACATGTGACGCCAATGCTCTCGACTGCGAAGGCGACGGCATCCTCGACGAGTCGTGTACCTTTCGAGAGACCGATCAGCAGTTCGTCGTGGATTGCCAACCACCCGATGCCGAGGGCTTCGCGGGAGCGACGATCGCCTGCGCGGTCATCACCACCGATGGCGATGAGGACTGCAACAAGACGAAGACGGTCGAGATCGAGTGCCCGCTACCGAATCCGTAGCGCAACTCGAAAAAGAACTGGCATCCGATCCGTTCTCCCGGCACCACCCTCAGTGCCAGTGCCAGTGCCAGTGCCAGTGCCAGTGCCAGTGCCAGTGCCAGTGCCAGTGCCAGTGCCAGTGCCAGTGCCAGTGCCAGTGCCAGT
>JBATTM010000432.1:0-4250 GCA_049670545.1 Polyangiales bacterium | reverse complement strand
GGGCGGCTTTGCGCTCGCGCTCGGGCTCGCGGTGATCCCGGCGCCCGACACCTGGGGGTTGAAGCGGCTCAGGAAGCGCGACGACAGCACGCCCGAAGCGCGACGGGAAAAGCTCCGGTACGCCACGCGCCTCATGGAGCGCGGCGCGAACGTGCAAGAGTTCTTGGGCCGCGGTGAGCTCATCGGCCTCGGCGTGGTGTTCGGCGCGGTGGGCGGCACAGTCAAGGCCGTCAAGTGGACCGGCAAGACGCCTCTCAACACCGCGCTGATGTACATCATCCCCCCGGTCCTCGCGACGGCGACCGTGCTCACCGCCCCCCGGAACCTCGTCGAAGACTGGGAAAGCTATCGGGGCATGGCGTGCAGCGAGCGTTACTACATCCGCGACGCCGAGGGTCCGGAATTCGACTTCAGCATGTCCCCGTCGGGAATGCGTTTCTCGGTGAGTTTCTAGAGGCGCGGGGACGGAATCATGACGACGACAACCTTCGAACGCTTCTCCCGACGAATCCTAGCCTACACGCTCGTGGCAGCCACGACGCTGAGCACCCTCCTCACGCTGCCGAGCACGGGACATGCGGGCGGATACGACATCCCGCTCGTCAACACGGCACGCTACGGCGGCCAAGGAGGAACGGCGATCGCCTTCGTCGACGGCGGCACGTCTCTCTACTTGAACCCGGCGGGCCTCGGGCGCGTGAGTGTCGCGAACGTGGACGTCGCGGCGACGATGCTCGCGGGCCAGGCACAGGGGACGCCGACCTTCCTCAGCCCCGACGTGAACGTGAAAACGGAGCGCAAGCCGCTCGTGTTTCCGTTCGTGAGCGGGGCGGTGCGCCTCACCGACTTCATGACGATTGGGGTCGCGGCATACATCGTCGGTGGCGCCGGCGGAGAGTATATCTACAACCCAAACCCGAACATCGAAGATTCCCTCGAGGACAACACCGAGCTGGTCTTTCAGGAAAGCACGCTCGGGGTCGCGTTCAACATCGACAAGATCGGACTTCATATCGGCGCCGGGTACCGGGTTACGTATGGGCGGCTCGTCCGCACCCGCCCGGACGCGCTCACCACGCTCGACCTCAAGCTCCGGGGCGTGAACTTCGAGGGGTTTCGCGTGGGCCTTCAATGGCAGTTCAACGAGCACGTCGCTTTTGGCGCGGTGTATCGGAACAAGATCGTCGTTCGCGCGAGCGAGAACGGCGGCAGTGCGCTTCGGAACGACTTCGACTACGTGGCCACCGATCTGATCCTCCCCGCGCGAACGGGCGCCGGCCTGCGGTTCGACTGGGGCGCGTTCGGGACGGCGTTCGAGTTCGAGTGGCTCTTCAACTCGCAGAACGGCACGATCATTCTCGACACCGAACCCGCATTGAACGTTCAGCTCCAAAACGTATTCGACTGGAGCGATCAGTATATTCTTCGCTGGGGAGGCGAGTACGGGATCTTCGACGACAAGTGGCCGGTGCGACTCGGCTTCGTGTTCGGCTCGACGACCACGAGCGCCAACTTCCCGAACGCGTTCGGCCCTCCCCCCTCGCCCGAGTATTTGCTCACGGTAGGCACCGGGTACAACCACGGCCCGTGGCAGATCAGCTTCGCCTACGCGCGGGCCTGGGCGTCGAAGTTCGTGGAGGTCGACACGTCGGACTTCTTGAGTGAATGCCCCAACTGCGGGGGCCCGGGGCAGTACTCGCTCCGCGCGAACCACTTCATCTTCGACTTTTCGTACAACTGGCGCTGAATCAACGAAGCACGAGGTTCGCCACGGCTTCTGCATGCGCCTCGATGGTCTTTTCGTCGAACGGGTCGTCACCGGTCAACGCACGCACCTCGGGCCCCGAGCTGAAGATCAACGAGCACGCCCCGACGATGATGTAGAAGTAGTGGAACACCGGTGCCTCCGGAATGAGCCCCTCGTCGATGGCCTCTTGAATCGTCGGAGCCACGAGCTCGAACGGGGCGCGAATATGCGTGTCGACCAGCCACTTCATGCGCGGACTGTCGCTTTTCCCCTCTTGAACCATGAGACGCATCTGCTCGGGGCGCCGCGCGGCGTAGCGAACCATGAAAATGATCCAAAGCCGCAGGCGCGTCCGAACATCGGCGTCGAGCAATACCTCCGCACGCTCGAGGAGCTCGCGCTTCATGGTGGTGAACACCGAATCGACCGCAGCCTTCCAGAGGTTTTCCTTGCTCGAGAAGTGATAGGTGATCAGGCCCTGGTTCTCTCCTGCGAGCGCCGCGATTTGACGCGTGGAGGCGCCATCAAAGCCGTAGGTCGCGAATGCATCGACCGCGGCGCGGACGATCTTTTCGCGAGTCGCAGACGACTTGCTCTGGGGGGGCTCCTTCGCAGGCGGTTTGCGAGGCACCTTGGGCTTGGCGCGGCGCGTCTTGGCTTTCGCTCTCTTTTTCGGAGCGGCTTTGACCGGTGCCTTGGGCATGCAACCAATGTGACACCATTTATTCGATTGACAAGAAACCTCGCCAATCACTACCAGAGCTTACTCGCAGAAGATGCCTTCCGCCGCGAGGTCGAAACGGGTGCACCTGCACGCTTGGTGATGGGGGCCTACGGCGCGTATCGGCGCCTTCGGCGCACCGCGCTTCGTGACTTCCAGAGTTCGCACGCATGAGCGACCGTGCCGCACGACGCGGCACCGTCGAGACCAGGCGGAATCGTGCTGAACGCCGATTCGTGCGATGAAAGAGGGCGACGACAGCGAGGGGGTAGCCACGCGGCTCACCGCGACGCATAGTGAAGCCGTCTTTGAAAATATGGGGGCGACCGGTTTCGACGGGGACGTTGAAGGTTTGGTTGCGTGTCCGTCGGCCCAAGCACGACGTAAATACGTTTGGGACGTACAACTGCCAACGATAACGCAGTTGCTCTCGCGGCCTAAGTAAAGCCAAGGGAGCCGTCGAAGTGAGAAGCCTGCCTGTGCTTCTCGCGGAGGCGTCATTTGAACAGGCTGGTCATCGCGAGTCGGGTTCGGCGCAATGACGAGATAAAGAACCACTAGCGTTGGAGCGAGCCTGTTTGTGGGCGCAACCCAAGGCGAAATTCAAAACACAAACTACACACGTAGACGTCATTCTGGACCGTTCTCGGACGTGGGTTCGATTCCCACCGCCTCCACCAATTCGGGTCTGAAATCATTCAGCTTTCGACCCGGAACCACTTCGGTGTCCAAAAAAGTGTCCAAAAGTCGGTCGCGAGCCAACGCGATTCCGGCGTCTCGGAGGCTCACATTGAGGCACCTTACAGCGTCGCAAAGCGTGGGCCATTCGAAGCTCGTGTAGACGTCGATGATCTCGCCCCGCCGGTTGTGCGTGAAGCGCTCGAGCACGTCGCGGCTCGCTCCGTCCGCTCGCGCATAGGTGATGAAGTAGCGACGGAAGCCGTGGGTGCCCTTGTCCTCGATGCCGACCGCTGCGCAGTCCTGGTCCGGCGCCTTCGTTACCTGAGACGGCGTCCGCGCACCCATGTTGCGAGGATCCGGAACGATGAAATCCTCTTCGCTCGGTCGCCGCCCATACACCGACTGGAACCCGCGTGACCGCCATTCGGAAAGCACCTTGGCAAGCTCCGGATGCACCGGCACGATTCGCGCCTTCGAATCGGCACCGCTCGCCGTCTTCAAAGGCTGACCATCGTACTGGCAATGGACGTGGAGCGCCCCAAGCGGTTTCGCTCCCCAGTCGTAGTCACGCCATCGGAGGCCGGCGACCTCCCCGACCCGCGTGCCGGTGAGGCCCTGAAGGCTATGGAAGACCCGCCGATCCAGTGGAATGCGCGGATCGCTCATCAGAGCGCGAGCCTCATCGCGGTTGTAGAGCGGGCGCTTCTGCTTACCGATCTTAGGCAGCTTGCCTCGTGGTATCTGAGCGCAAGGGTTCCGGTCCATCACCCCTTCAAACACAGCAAGCGAAAATACGCTGGAGAGTACACCCTTGAGATTATGGACGGATTTCTCACCAAGTTTGCCTTGCTCACGACGATGTCGTTCGTCAGGTTCGTATCGGGACCAGCAGAGGTGGAGAACCTCCGGTGGTGTAACACTGGCGATCCGACGTTCTCCCAAGGTGGGAAATGCGTGGAGACGCAACTGCCTTACTTCGCGTTCGACGTTGCGGCGCTTCCCCACCGCTTGCTGGGCTTCCCAACGTCGGGCGTAACGAGCGAGGGTCACGTTTGGGCCCACATCGCGATCTAGATCCAGGGTCCCTTCGCGTGCCTGACG
>JBATTM010000431.1:0-2268 GCA_049670545.1 Polyangiales bacterium | reverse complement strand
ACGTACGGCTGCAGCGCACCACCGAAACGGCGCTGGCTCTTGCGCGCGCCCCGAGCGAGCGCAGCCATCTTCCCGTGGTCTTCGGTCAGGAGCGTGACGATACGATCGGAGTCGCGATAGTCGACGGATCGAAGAAGCAGGGCTCGACTCTGTTGGGGTCTACTCGGCACGCGCTCACGGAGGATAGCTCAATAGGCTCGTTCTGGGCAGGCGCCCGCCGCACCATGACGAAGGTAGCCACGATGATGGCGAATAGGATCGCAGTGGTGATCGCGACCAAGAGCCCGTAGCCCGGCTGCACATGAATCCCCAAGCGAGGAGGCGGCAATCGGTCCTCGGGCAGCTCCCGATCGAGACGCGCCAAGACTTCCTCGGCATCGATGTCGACCGCCGACGCGTACGCCTTCACGAAACCTCGAACGAAGACGCCGCTCGGAAGGTCCTCGAAACGGTCATCCTCGAGGGACTCGAGCGTGCGGCGCGGGATGCGCGTCGTGCTCGACACTTCTTCGATCGAAAGCTCTCGAGTCTCTCGTTGGCTCTTCAGAAGCGCGCCGATCGAGTCGCGCCTCATTGGGGTGTCTCCAACAAGCTTTGACACATGCGACCGTCGTTCGTGAACGGGCCAAGCTCGACACACCGCTCGAGGTCCGCCACCGCATCGCCATGGTGCCCGAGATGAGCCCGAACCTCCCCGCGAAGTCGCCAGGCACCTTGCAGCTCCGGACTGTTGCCGCAACTGGGGTCGGCGTCGATCGCGCTGACCAGCGAGCGCTCGGCTTCGGACCACAGCTGCATGCGTGCAAGGGCCCGTCCCATAGTGAGGTACCCGACGCAGAACCTAGGCTGAATTCGCACGGCTTCCATCGTGGACTTCACGGTCTCCTGGAACTCCCCAATCTCGAATTGTGCCAACCCGAGATTGCCCCACGCGAGATGTGGAGCGGTGTTCAGTTCATCGGTGGCGGACTGCCGCAGGACGACGACGGCATCATCGAACCGTTCGAGCTCGATCAGGCACACGCCGTAGATGTTGCGGGCCTCAGCCAACGTGGGGCTGCCCGTCTTCTTCTTTTCCAGCAGCTCGATGGCGGTCCGCAAATGTTCCTCCGCGTTTGCGTAGGATCGACCCTCCATTTGAATGAACCCGAGGAGGAGATGGGCCTCCGCGTTGTTGGGGTCGAGCTCGAGCGCAATGCGTAGGTGTTCGATGGCGGTCGCTGTCTGCCCCTCGTCGCGTAGGCTCGCTGCGAACTGAAACTCTCGATAGGAGCGCTCCCCATCTGGGGTACCGGCGGAACTCGTGGTCGCGCACCCCACGAACAAACAGCCCAAAGCCAGCCATGCCAGCCCCATTGTTCCCCACCGACGACCCACGGTACGGGATGTACTGAGCGGCGGGTCCATGGTCAAGGTTGTCGGGCTGACGCCCGTCCGCTGGCGCATCGCACAAGTGCAGCTTCGGTGGATAAATACGAACCCAAAGCTCAGTCCGCCAGATGGCAAGCTGCTTCGTGTCCCGCGTCGAGCGCTCGCAACACCGGCGTTTCGCGATCGCAAAGACCGGGTTTGGCGATGGGACAGCGCGGGTGAAAAGCGCAGCCACTCGGCGGATCCAGCGGGCTGGGCACATCGCCTTGCAGAATCACGCGCTTCTTTCGGTCTGACGGATCCGGTTCCGGTGCCGCGCTCAAGAGTGCCTGCGTATAGGGGTGGCGGGGGTCGTCGTAGATCTGGCTCGCGCTCGCAATCTCTACAATCCGACCGAGATACATGACCGCCACGCGCCGGCTCACGTACTCCACGACGTGGAGATCGTGAGCGATGAACAGATAGCTCAGGCCGAGTTCCTCTTGCAGATCCTTCATCAGATTCACGATCTGCGCCTGAATCGAGACGTCCAGCGCGCTGACAGGCTCGTCCGCGACGATGAATCTCGGCGAAACGGCCAGTGCGCGGGCAATCCCGATTCGTTGCCGCTGCCCGCCCGAGAACTCGTGTGGATAGCGCCGCATGTACTCAGGGCGCAGACCCACGCGCTCGAGAAGTGATGCCACTCGCTCCTCTTCCTCCCTCCTCGTCTTCACCAATCCGTGCACACGGAGGGGTTCGGTGAGCGCGGCGCGGACCGTCATCCGGGGGTTCAACGAGCTGTACGGATCCTGGAAGATGATCTGCATGTTTCGACGGAGAGGTCGCATCTCCGTCTGGGAGATCGTCGTGATGTCTTGGCCTTCGAACGAGATCCGCCCGGAGGTTGGGTCGTGA
>JBATTM010000430.1:0-2703 GCA_049670545.1 Polyangiales bacterium | reverse complement strand
CTTCGGGCATGAGCGCTTCCGGGCGAGAGGCGAGGGATTTGTAGCATGGGGGCGCGCCCCAGTGGCCGATTTTCGCATCGAAAACGCCCTGGCCAGTGCCCGAGAGCCGTGGCAGCTTCGCGCCATGGTCACCTACGAAACCGAGATCATCATCGACGCCCCCCCGGAGGAAGTCTGGCGCCACCTCACCGACTTCGACCAGCATGAACGGTGGACCCAGCACTTCGTGCTTCGCGGTCGCCCGGAAGTCGGCACTCGCGCCCACATCGAGTTCTCGTTGCTAGGCAGGCGCAACAGCGTGCCCGTGCGGATCGAACGGGCCGATGAGCCCCGCGAGCTTCGGTGGCGGGGCGGCCCCAAAGGGATCGTGGATGGCAGCCACTTCTTCCTGCTCGAAGGTCGAAACGGCAACTCTCAGACCCGCTTTCGCCACGGAGAAGACTTCTCCGGCGTGCTCGCGCCAGTCGTCTGGGCATTCCTCAAGGCGGAGCTCGGGCCCTCGTACTCGGGCTTCAACGAAGACCTCAAACGACGCGCGGAGCCACGCTAGCGCATCGCGCTCACCAAGTGCTCTCGACAGATCAGGCGTGTCTCCCGGACCGCCAGGGGCTCTTCGGTGAGGCCGCACCGGAACTTCCCGGGCGCTTTCGTGCGAAAGTGACTGCACGTGTGACACACCCCAAACGTCAGGCCCCCGTTTGATTGCTGAAGGCCGCGAAGCAATCGCAGAAGCGCGTCCCGCGTGCGTTCTTGCTCAGCGGCCGTCAGTCGACCCACCGCATCTTCCAACACACGGGGCGGTGCCACACCACCCAGTCGTTTCTCCCCGCTGCGGGTCAGCTTCAAGTGCACGACCCTTCCGTCGTCGGGATCGGCAGCCTTGTCGACCCACCCCGACTCCGCCAACACCCGTAGCGTCTGCGACACGGTACCTTTGGTAAGCCCGAGGTAGTCCGCCACCGCGGCCGGGGTGTCGCTGTACCGGTTGCAGATCGACAGGTAGTGGAGAACCTGCACCTGGACTGGCTGCAGCCCCGACTCCGCCCGCGATTCGGCGCGCAAGAGGCTCCCGAGCTGCGTGAGCACGCCGTAAATGTCATCCGCCGGCATCGCCAGACTGTAGCGACTCGATATTAGATTGACAACCCAAGCAGCACACTCTATTTAGTGTCGAGTCGATACGATTTTATATCGACTCCGACGAAGGGACTCCCATGACCGATCACGTTGCCGGATACACCTACGGAACACCCGAGATCACCCGCTCACCCGTCTCCCTCGAAGATCTCGAGCAGATGAAGCAAAGCGTCCTCCTCGACGACGACGACTTGCGGCACCTGAAAGCTTCGTTCGCGGTGGTCGAAGACCAAGTCGAAGCGATCCTGGACGTCTGGTACGGTTTCGTGGGCGCAACGCCACATCTGCTGGCCTCGTTCTCCGACCAGATTGACGGCAAGCCGCTCGAGGCCTACCTGGCGGCGGTCCGCAAGCGATTCGCGAAATGGATCCTCGACACCGCGCGTGCCGAGTACGACCAAGCCTGGCTCGACTACCAACACGAGATCGGGCTTCGCCACCACCGCACCAAGAAGAACGTGACCGACCACGCCCCGTCGACCGACATCATCCCGTTTCGCCACCTCGTGGCGCTGGTCTTCCCGGTCACGTTCACGCTCAAACCCTTCCTGGCCAACAAGGGTCACAGCGCCGAGGACGTCGAGAAGATGTACGCGGCATGGGTGAAGTCGAGCCTCCTCCAGGCGATCCTCTGGAGCCACCCTTACATCAAAGAGGGAGATTTCTAGTGTCGCATTCCCCTGCCCCACCCCTTCAAGTCGAGACGTGGCTCAATACCCCCGAGCCCCTCAGCCTCGAGTCCCTCCGCGGTCGCGTCGTGATGATCCATGCGTTCCAGATGCTCTGTCCCGGATGCGTCATGCGCGGCATCCCTCAGGCGCAACGCGTGGCGGAAGTCTTTCGCGACGCCCCACTCGACGTGGTCGGGCTTCACACCGTGTTCGAACACCACGACGGAATGCAGCCTCCCTCACTCCGGGCATTCCTGCATGAATATCAGGTGCGGTTTCCGGTGGGGATCGACATCCCAGGCCCGGGCAGCGACCCAACCCCCCGAACGATGCGCGCCTACAAGATGCGCGGTACCCCACCCACGGTACTGGTCGATGCAGAGGGAAACCTTCGACACCAGGTGTTCGGCGCGCACGACGACCTCGTCCTCGGTGCACAGCTGCAAACTCTCTTGAGTGAACGTGGCGACTCGCTGCCCACAACCAAGACGGAGCCCGAGACGGACCCGGGAGACGCGCCTTGTACCGAAGGTCAGTGCGAAGTGGGATGAGGCGCCCAACGACGGCGTCGTAGCGGGAGTCGTTGGAATCGGTCGCAGACACGCAATATGTGATATCGCCTTCGAGTGACCACGACGGCAGCGCGCAGCTCCGATCCCGGCGACGTTGGGCCCCTGCCCTTGGCGGTGCTGGGCGCACTCGGCGTCGTGTACGGCGACGTCGGGACGAGCCCGCTCTATGCGTTTCGTGCGTGCTTCTCGACGTTCGGGCTCAGCCCCACGCCCGACAACGTCCTCGGCGTGTTGTCATTGATGTTCTGGTCGTTCTCCGTGCTCGTGTCGGTGAAGTACGTCGTCTTGTTGCTTCGCGCCGACCTCAAGGGCGAGGGCGGGAT
>JBATTM010000429.1:0-17922 GCA_049670545.1 Polyangiales bacterium | reverse complement strand
GCGAACGACTGCGACCAATTCAGTGGTGAAGATAGGGAAAACTGCCTCTTCGAAGCCCAGGCCCTCTGCGAGTAGAAACGACCCTGCCCTCCGGTCAGCTCCGGCTCATCGAGACCCGGACCCATTGCGCTGATGCCGGCACGTCCCTAAGAAGGAAGCGAGCGTGGCAATGGGCCCGCTCGCGAACCCGCCCGAGAGCGAAACGCCTCGGGCCGTCAGGAGAAAACAGAATGCACCCAGGTTTCTACTATCGGTGGAAGCGATCGCAGCACGCCTACCAAGACGAAGCTCGCTCCTCAGCGTGCGGAGCCCAAGGCCGGCGTCGACAGGACCGCAGCGAACATCGCTCCACGTACCGTGCGTCGGATTTCGGCGTCAGGCGCCCGCTACGCTACATGGCGCACAAACTCGACCTCGACGACGAGCAGGTCGACACACTCGCAGCGATCCTCAACGTACTCAAGACCGAGCGAGCGCAAGCGCGTCTCGACGAACGACGTAGTATCGCCGGGCTCGCAGACGCTGTGGACGGAGAGGCTTTCGACGCCGAACAGGCCGCCACGGCGCTCGACGCCCGCGTTGAGTCGGCCACCCGACTCAAGCATGAGGTGTTGAAGACGTTGGAGAAGACCCACGAGATGCTGGATGCCGAGCAACGAAAACGCCTCGCGTATCTACTGCGATCGGGCCAGCTGACGATCTAGCCTTGCAGGCCGTTCGGGATCAGGCGAGCAGCCCCGAAACCGGGTTGCTCGTCTCGATCTCCCGGTCGTCCCACTCACGACCGGCGCGCCATCGGCCTGCCGAAGGATGGGCGCCGCGCAGGACGGCACGGAGTCACGGAATCGACTTCGACCACCGGCTCTCGGTTGGCGTCAAGCCGGGGATGGCACTTCTCGAGTACATCTTCGTAGGTGCGCGTGTACCCAGTCTTCGAGATTCGCCAGGCATCGTCTTCGCCGCGTCGGTACTCATCGTCGTAGAAGGCCGAAAAAAGAGGGACTGTGTCGTTGGTCGGGTTCGGGTAGGATGCCGGAGTGATGAACTTCGAAGAAAAAGACGTCGTGGTGACTGGCGGCACGGGGGCGCTCGGACGGGCGGTCGTAGGACAACTGATCAACGCGGGGGCGAGAGTGCACATCCCCGTCTTTGCTTCCGAGGAACTGGCGGAGTTTCCGTACCGGGCGCACGCGCAGGTTTCATTGCACGAAGGACTGGATCTCTCGATCGAAGACGATGTAGCGAGCCTCTACACCCATACGACGACTCTGTTCGCCAGCATTCATATCGCGGGCGGGTTCGATATGGGGCCGATTGCCGAAACGACGTTCGCCGCATGGAACCACTTGATGCGGCTCAACGCCACGACATGCTTCTTGTGTTGTCGCGAAGCCGTGCGAACGATGGGGAGCCGTGAAGGCCGGATCGTCAACGTGGCCGCAAAACCTGTTCTGGTGCCCACGGCGCAGATGACCGCCTATACCGCTTCGAAAGCCGCGGTGGCGGGCCTTACGCTCTCGCTGTCAGAGGAGCTCGCCCACAGCAAGATCTGGGTGAACGCGGTAGTCCCAAGCATCATCGACACGCCCGCGAACCGGCACGCGATGCCCGACGCCGATCCCGGCGCGTGGCCGACCCCTGCGGAGATCGGCGAAACGATCACGTTCCTGGCTTCCCCATCGAACGCGGTGACCCGCGGCGCCCTCGTCCCGGTGTATGGTCGCAGCTAGCAGACTCTCTCGCCTCGGACACGACCATGACCCTACCCACTGCGTTCATCACCGGCGCCGCAACCGGAATCGGAAAAGCCCTCGTCGAGACGCTCGACCGAGAAGAATGGCGATGCTTCGCAGGATACAACCAACAGCCCCCCGACACCCTATTGGCCAACTGCAGCGCGCGGACGAGCGCGATCTCGTGCAACGTCGCCGACTCTGACAGTGTCTCCGCCGCCATGTCCTGCATCCGAGACGAGATTGGTGACGGCCCACTCGACTTGTTGGTCAACAACGCCGCCACCACCGGGGGTGCGGGCGGAGGCGTGGAGAACGTCGACATCGACCGGTTCAAGGCGCTCTTCGAAGTGAATTTTTGGGGTCCAATCCGAGTCACCCAGGCCGCACTTCCTCTGATTCGTCGGAGCCCGCGTGGCCGCATTGTCAATGTGGGCTCGGCGTCGCAGTACCTCACGGTTCCGATGGGGTGTTCGTATCCGGTCACGAAGGCCGCGCTTCAACGACTCACCCAGGCACTTCGAATCGAGATGAAGCCATTCGGGATCGAGGTGACTTGCCTCGAGCCGGGCGGGGTTCAGACGCCGATGATGAACATCACCGAGGCACAAGAAGAAGAGCTCTGGGCGTCCTTTCCCGACCACCTGTTGCCCGAGTACAAAGCGCACTTCAAGTTTCCTGGCAACGCGATCGAGTCGACCTTCCCCATCTGGACGGCCGAGCGATTCGCAGAACGTGTGTTTCGCGACGTGATTAGCGCAAAGAGGCTCAAACCCAACTACCTCGTCGGGCCTGGCGTGTGGGCCCTGCCCGTCATGAAACGCACGATGACGGACGCGACGCAGGAGCGAATCTTCGAGCGAATGTTCCGCCGGTGAGGCGACGAAGGGACTCCCATGAGTGAACGAAATCTCGAAACCACCGCCGCGTTCCACACGATCCTCGACATCATGCGAGAGTTCGAGGCGACGTTCATGTCGGGCGACCGAGCGGTCGACTCAGACGTGTCGGCAATTGAGGGCTACCGGTGGATCTTCTCAGTCCTCCAGGTAGCCTTCGACTGCTACGTGTGGGGCGACCGCGATCGACCGTTCTTCGTCGATATCGTCGGGCGGTACAAGAAGTGGGGTGGCGACAACGCAGACGCCTACTATCAATTCGCGCCTCTCGATCCCAGGCGTACGTACCGCGTGCACCTCGAACCCGGCGACGCCGTCTACGTCTCCTTGAGCGTGTACGAAGGCCCGGACGATGGGCAGCCAGCAGACGGGATCGTAGGAAGCCTTCACCTCGGAGAGATGGAACCCAATCCAGACGGCAGCTACGACATCGTGTTGAGCGCGACGCGGCAAGAGGGAAACTGGATCGGGCTCTCTCCGGAGTCGAACGCCGCGATCACGCGAGACTACCTCGCGGACCCCTTCCACGACTCACGTGCCCGCTGGACGATCGAAGCCGACGACCCGCCGACGACCGCGCGCATCACCGACGAAGAGATGGCGCGCCGATTCCTATCCGCGGCAAACTGGCTCAAGGCGCAGGGTGACATCACGCCCATCGCCCCGCTCGGCGATCCGAACACGATGATGGAGCCGCTGCCGGTAGGGGCGATTACATACGGTTGGGGCGCCGGCGACGCATCGTATGGGATGGGCAACTATGACCTTGCCGAAGACGAGGCGCTGGTGCTTCGCGGGAGGTCTCCGAAGTGCCCTTTTTGGAATCTGTGCATCTGGAACGAATTCCTGCACACATACAACTACGACTACGAGCGCGTCTCAATCAACGGACACCAGTTGGAGTACGAAGACGACGGCTCGTGGACCATCGTGATTTCGGAGAAAGACCCCGGACACGCAAACTGGATCCACACACAAGGGCACCGGAGCGGTGTACTATGGGCGCGCTGGTTCTTGCCCGACCAAACCCCGGAGCAGCCGACGGCCGAGGTCGTCAAGGTCTCCGCCGTAATGCATGAATCGTAGACTTCTCATCGCCGTCTCTCTCTTGGTAGCGCTCTCCGCGTGCACCAGCGCGACAGTACCGCACGGCACGCTCTACCAAGTGTCGTTGGCAAGCGCCCTCGTGGAACGCGACTACGAGGGCGAGACAACCTTGGGTGAGCTACTGCGCCATGGCGACTTCGGGCTTGGCACGGTTGACCGACTGGACGGCGAACTCATCGTTCTGAAAGGCACCGCCTACAAAGCCCGCAGCGACGGGTCGGTCGTCGAGGTGCCGCCCGACGAAACGACACCGTTCGCCGTGATCACGCGGTTTCGCACGGACTCGCAGATCAGCATCGACCAGCCGATGGGCATCCGCGACCTCGAGCGCCTCATCGATCGCACGGTAGACAACCCCAACCTATTCTACGCACTACGAATCGATGCGAGGATTCCAGCGGTCACGGTTCGGTCGGTGCCCGCACAAAGCCCCCCGTTCCGCAACCTCGTCGAGGTCGTCGCGGAGCAGCGCACGTGGACACGCGAAGACGTAAGCGGCACGATCGTAGGGTTTCGCTCGCCGCCTTACGTGGGAACGATGAACGTCCCCGGCTACCACTGGCATTTTCTGAGCGATGACCGCTCGCAGGGCGGCCACGTTCTGAGCGCGACACTCGATCGCGGTGCGGTCGACATCGATCCGCTGCGTACGTGGATAGTCGTGCTACCCAGCGATCGTGCTTTCGGCAAACTCGATCTCGCGAAAGACCATCGTGACGAGCTCGAAGTCGTCGAGAAATCGGGTACTGAGTAGATGAAGAAACACGACACCCTTCCGTTCGATGCGACGCTCGGCAAGCAACTCTTGGTAGGCGCTACGCGTGGGTGCGTGTCGGTTCCGCTCTCCACGTTGAACACCCTCCTCGCGCCCCTGGCTGGCAAGGCGGAGATCGTCCTCGAGTCCGCGGCGCCCGGGGTTCATCTTCGAGGGTCGGCGCAGGCGCTTGGGGCCCCGATTTCGTTCGCCGCCCGCATCGACATCGATGGCGTGAGCGTCGAAGGCGAAGCGAGGACTGTGCGAGTCACACTATCGGAAGTCCGCCTTTCCACGCCCCCGGAAGCGCCGGGTCCGCTCGCCGATGCGATTCGTGAGGGGATGATAGATACCGCCAACCCAGCCACACTCGTTGGGAACATGGTCTCGCTGCCCGACTTCATCGTATCTGCCTCGGGGTCCGAAGTCGTGATCGACTTGATGCGGATCCCAAGGCTCGCGAACGACGAGTCGCTCAAGACGCGCGTAGCTGCTTTGACCAGCTATCTGTGTGTCCGTGAAGTTCGCGCGACTACCAATGCGATCGAGTTCCGCCTCGGTGTTCTGCCTGGTGGGCCGCGAGAGGCCGCACTCAGCACTGCGCGCGCAGCTCTCCTGCCCGCGGTGAGGTACCTTTGGCCCATGCGGAGCCCCCACTCATGAGCTATCTGTCCCAGTGGAATCCGTTCAGCCGCGCCTCTTGGGTTTCGCGCGAGCAGGAGTTCCACGAGATCGCGATCCGTGCAGCCGGGGGTTGCGATGACTTCGGGGATCCGAGCTATCTCGAAGGTCTTCGGCGACTCCTCTATTCGTACGACCACGAGGCGCGCCTACACCCCGCGGGAAAGCTCGTCAGCGCCTACCAAACCGTGGGCCTGCTCGCAACGCGGCTTCGGCTCCATCAGTGGTTCTCGATGCAGCCCGACTCGGCGAGCAATCCAATTGAGCGCCCTATCATCATCACCGGTATGGTGCGCACAGGAAGCACGGCGCTGCACTATCTGATGGGGTCCAACCCAGACATGCAGTGCCTCCAGTATTGGCTCGGGCTTCACCCGCAACCGCGGCCGCCTCGCAAGTATTGGGCGGCAGCAACTGACTTCCAGCATGCCCGGATCGAGCTCGACATGATGTACCGCGCCGGCAAGAACATGCTCGAGGCGATCCACCACATGACTGCAGAGGGGCCAGACGAGTCGGGCCGCGTTCTAGGGATCGGGTTCAGTGACGACCGATTCGAAGTGGTGTCCACCGTTCCGACGTACTCGGAGTGGTACGACTCGACGGTTCATCGCGAGACCTACGGGCTCCACAAACGCACGATGCAGCTCATCGGGTCGTACGAAGCCGACACACGATGGCTATTGAAGTATCCCGTACACCTTCGGAACATCGACGCGTTGCTCGAAACCTACCCGGATGCGTGCGTCATCTGGACCCACCGAGACCCGGCTGATGTCCTTCCGTCGTACGTCAGCCTGTGCGCACATTTTCGATCTCTCTTCGAGAAGGACCCGGACCGCCCCCGGATAGCCCTCGAGCAGATGGAAGCGTGGGCCCGGGCGGTCGAGCGGGGTATGGAATTGCGAAAGGGTCGTGAACACCAGTTCCACGACATCTATTTCGGGGACTTCATGGAAGACCCGATCAGGGAAGTGGAAAAGGCGTATCGGCGATTCGGACAGCCCTTCTCGGAGGCGGCAAGAGTAGCCCTCACACAATGGCGAGACACCCACCAACCTGGTCAGTTCGGCACCCACAACTACGAGCGAAACGACTTTGGTCAATCACCGGCGACGGTGCACGCGCGCTATGCCGGCTACCTCGATCGCTTTCCGCGGGTGCTCGATGGGAAACGGAGAGCCGCGTGACCGACCACGCAGGGGAATCGGGCGAATCCGCACCCTCGCCGGGCCATGGGCTTCGTCGAACCGCGAGAGAGCGCGCCCTCATCGAAGACGCGGAGCGAATCTTCCCTACAGGAACGAGGTGCCTGACGTTCGATCAGAGCTTGAACTTCTGCGCCGAGCGCGCCGCGGGAAGCCGCCTCTGGGATGCAAGCGGCAACGCCTACATCGACTATCTGCTCGGATCAGGTCCCCACATCCTCGGGCACGCACACCCCGCCATCGTCGAAGCACTCGCCGCCATTCCGCAGAATGGCACTTCGTTCCTACTGGCGAACGAGCAGGCGGTGCGGCTCGGCAAAAAGATTATCGAACACGTCCCGTGCGCCGAGATGGTGAGCCTCCACAACAGTGGAAGCGAAGCGACGTTCTTTGCCTTGCGACTCGCGCGTGTCTACCGAAGGCGTGACAAGGTGCTGAAGTTCGAAGGCGCCTACCATGGGATGCACGACTACGCGTTGATGAGCAATCAGTGGACGATGGGATCTCCACCCTTCCCGCAAGCGGTCCCGAACAGCCATGGGATTCCTCGCGTGCTCACCGGCGAAGTACTGGTTGCGCCGTTCAACGATCTCGAGTCGACCGCCGCGATCATTGCGACACACCACGACGAGCTCGCAGCCGTCATCATGGAGCCGATCCAACGCACGTTTCCGCCCAAGGCAGGTTTTCTCGAAGGGGTGCGTGAAGTCACGCAAAACTACGACATTCCATTGATTTTCGATGAGGTGGTGACCGGGTTCCGCACGGGGCTCGGCGGCGCGCAGGCGGAGTTCGGCATCACCCCGGACTTGTGCGCACTCGGCAAGGCCATCAGCGGGGGGATGCCCCTCGGGGTGGTGTGCGGGCGCGCGGACATCATGGCGATCGGCAATCCGCGGCGACGCATCCAGATGCTGCCGTACTCGATGCAGACAGGCACGTTCTCGTCGAACCCAGTCGCTGCCGGCGTCGCCTGTGCCGTCATCGGCGAGCTCGAGAAACCGGGTCCGTACGAGCGGATCAATGCCGTGGGGGTTGCGCTCATCGAGGGGCTTCGTGATGCGATAGAGAAGTCTGGCGTGGAAGCGACCGTGACGGGCACACCGGCGGTGTTCGAGATATGGTTCACGCCTGATCCGCCCTACGATCACAGATCGGCGAAGGGGTCTGACTTCTACAAGAACATTCGCTTCTCTGACCTTCTGCTGGAGCAAAACGTGCTGAAGGCCGCGGAGAAGTTCTTCGTTTCAGCAGCCCACACCGACGCAGACGTCGGTGAGACGATCGCCGCGTTCCACGTCGCACTTACGCAACTTGCGAAGGAGATCCCGTGAAACGATGTGTGATGGTGACCGGCTGCTGTGGCAATATCGGCACTCACGTGGTCGACGCCCTGTTGCTGCGTGGCTACACAGTACGGGGAGTCGACTTGCCCACGACCAGAAACCGGGAGACGGCTTCGCGCTGGGACGAGAGTATGGAGATGCGGTTCGGAAGCATCTGCGACGAGCGACACCTACGACAGGCAATGACGGACGTGGACGACGTGATCCACCTCGCCGCGATCGTACCGCCAGCGACCGACGTCGATCAGGCACTCGGGTATTCCGTCAACGTGTTGGGGACCAAGACGGTCATCGCTTCATGCGAGGCGCAGTCGAGTCCGCCACGGCTGACGTTTACCTCTACCGCAGCGATCTGGGGCGACAACGACGAAGGTGACGAGCCCCGCCGAGCCGACGAGCCGATCTGCCCGAGTGACAACTACACCCGACAAAAGGCAGAGTGCGAGGAGTTGTTGCGGGCATCCGCCCTCGATAGCGTCGTATTTCGGATCGCGATGACCCCCCCGGTGACCCTCACCGCGATCTCGCCGTTCGTCTTCGACATGCACCCGGACCTAAAGGTCGAGTTCACACATCCACGAGACCAAGCTCTCGGGATCATCAACTCACTGGTTCTTCATGACGAGGTGGTCGGTCGCACGCTGCTCCTTGGTGGCGGCGAAAGAAACCGGTATCGGTATCGAGAGTGGTTGAACTTGGTCTTCACCTCGATGGGGCTCCCATCAATCCCGCGTTCCGCGTTCGGAGACGCCTTGTTTCTCACCGATTGGGTTGATTCCGAGGCAAGCCAGGCAATCTTGGACTACCAACGTCACACGCTCGACGACTACCTCGAAGAAATCCGACAAGAGCTCGGGCCGATGCGGCACGTGGTCTCGCGTATGGGTCCAGCGCTGGTGCCTGCGATCCTCGCGTACTCTAGGCACCAAGCGATGGCGACAGGCAAGAACCCAACCGTACCGAACATGCTCCGGGCCATCACGACCCTTCGGCGGGGCCTCGAGGCCGCCAAGAGCTACCTCTGAGATGACGCGACGCGTACGCAGCAGCGATGGGGTGCTCACACGAGTTCTGCGAGAGCTCGGGGTGCCGCACATCGAGGACAGACTCCCGCGCGAGTTCTTCTATCGATTGGAGCTTGCGTTCCCACAACAGTACGGGATTGCGTGTCGGGACGTCGCGACCTGCGTCCGGCGGGCCGAGTCACTCGGTGCTGGGCCGTTCCTCCACACCAAGATCAAGCCACCCAACTGGATCGAGCGTGGCGAGCGTCTCGATTGCACGCTCGAGTTCGCCCTCGGGTACGCGGGCGACGCACAGATCGAGTTCCTCGGCCCGGGTCACGGCACCGATCACTACGCGCGGGCCCTCGTCGACAACGACATCACCCTGCACCACGTCGGAATCTACCAACGAGGCATGAACCGAATCGCGGAGACTCTCGAGACTTCGGGATATCCCACCGCCGTCACCGGCGGCCTCTCCCTCGGCCCAGCCCTCAACATCGACTTTCGCTACTTCGACGCTCGCCATGCCCACGACCTCTACCTAGAGATCCTCGACTTCCGCCTCCTAGGCCTCTCCCTCTCCACCGAACCCGCCATCCGCCTCCAAGCAGCCCTCAAGCGCACCCTCCGAAGAAAAGGGGACAGTCCCCTTTAAGCAGGGGTTAACCCCTCGTAAAAGGGGACTGTCCCCTTTTACGAGTTTTGGCTATGGCGTGGCTTCGGCGAAGGCGGGGGCGCTGGCGAAGCGGGCGACGTGATGTTCTTCGTCACCGAAGAGGGCATTGAGAGTGTACATCCGCTTGAAGTACAGGCCGATGTCATGCTCGTCGGTAACGCCGATTCCGCCGTGAAGCTGGAGTGCCTGTTGGGCAACCCAGACGCCACCCGTCGCGAGCTGATACTTGGCCGCCGACACGTCGAGGTGACGCGCGCTGTCGTCCTCCTCGTCGGCGCGCACCATCGATGCCATCGCGATGGACCGAAGCAACTCGACCTCCGCGTACATATCGACCGCGCGGTGCTGCAGCGCTTGGAATGATCCGATTTTCGCTCCGAACTGCTCGCGGGTGCCGAGGTAGTCGGTCGTCATGAAGAGCATCGTCGTGGCGATCCCGACGGCTTCGGCGACGGCGCCAGCGGCCGCGTAGTCCGTGGTGCGGTTGAGCACCCCGACCCCAGAACCTTCTTCCCCGAGTCGCGCGTCCGCTCCCACCACCACACCGTCGAACCGGACGAACGCAGCCTTGTGCCCGTCGATCATTTTGGCGATCTTGACCGTCACGCCCGGCGCGTTGCGCGGCACGACGAACAGCGTCACGCCACCAGCCGCTTTCGCAGAAACGATCAGGTGGTCTGCATTGTGGCCGTTCAGCACCCAAACCTTCTCGCCGGTGATCGTGTACCCACTCCCGTCAGCAGCAGCGGTCGTTTCAACGGCGCTCACATCGTATCGGCTTTGCGCCTCCGAATACGCAAGCGCCAACGTGGTGTCGCCCTCTATCATCGGTGTCAGGTACGCAACGTGCTGCGCCTCATTGCCGGCATGAAGCAGCGTCAGCCCGCCGAGGACGACCGACGCGAGATAGGGCTCGGGCACGAGCGTGGTTGCAAGGTTCTCGAGAATCGCTGCGCACTCGACGAAGCCTCCTCCGAACCCTCCCACGGACTCGGGGAACGGAACCCCGAGCCAGCCGAGGTCACCCATGCTCTTCCACACGGCCGGGTCGTACCCGAGATCGCTATCGCGAAGCTTCCGAAATCGCTCTACGGGGGATTCGTTCTTTGCGAAGTCCGCCACCGTCTTGGCGAGCATCTGTTGGTCTTGATCGAGCTCGAAATCCATCTCTGGTTGTCTCCTAAGTCGGCGGTGGCTCAGCTGCGCGGCAGCTGCAGAATCATCTTGGCGATGACGTTGCGTTGAATCTCATTCGAGCCGCCGTAGATCGTGGCCGCCCGCTCGTAACAAAAGTAGGGCCCGATCGACTCCTCAACCGGCGCCACGAGCCCTTCGTTGTACCAAGTCATCGAGTTCTCCCCCATGACCTCCATCCCAAGCTCGGTCATCTGTTGCACGAGCTTGGTTCCGACTAGCTTCAGAATCGACGATTCCGGCCCCGGCATCCGCCCCTTCTGCTGCTCCGCCAGCGCGCGGTAGCTCACCATGAGGTGGGCGCGAAATCGCATCTCGAGCCGCGCGATCTTCGCGCGCCACACCGGGTCTTCGAGCATCGGGCGCCCGTTCACCTTCTTGGTCGCGGCAATGCGCTTGATCTTCGTGAGTGTATTGCGGCACGGGCCGATCATCGCCAGCAGCGTTCGCTCGTGCCCGAGGAGTGCCTTCGCCATCGTCCAGCCATTGTTGATGCCTCCAACCACGTTCTCCTTGGGCACCTTCACGTTTTCGAAGAAGGTATCGCAGAAAGCAGGTGTATGACCGAGGGTCAGCATCGGCTTAACCTCGACACCCGGCGACTTCAGATCGATCAACAAGAAGGAAATCCCCGCCTGCTTCTTCACAGACTGATCCGTGCGCACGAGACAGAAGATCCAGTCGGCGTACTGCGCGTAGCTAGTCCAGGTCTTCTGACCATTGACGATGAAATGGTCTCCGGCGTCTTCGGCGGTCGTTCGTAGCGAGGCCAGGTCGCTGCCCGAGTTGGGTTCGGAGTACCCCTGGCACCAAAACTCCTCGGCCGCGAGAATCTTTGGAAGGAACCGAGCCTTCTGCTCGTCGGTGCCGAAGCTGATGATCAGCGGCCCGACCATCGAGAGCCCAAACACGGAGAGCGGAGGCGCACCGGCGGCCTCCATCTCTTCGTTGAAGATGAAGCGGTGCGCGGCGTCCCATCCCGTGCCGCCGACCTCCTCCGGCCAGTGCGGAGCGACCCATCCCTTCTCGAAAAGAATCCGGTGCCAGCGCTCCGAGTCCTCGGGGGCGAAGTGCCCCTCGCCGTTGGCCTTTCGCTGAATGTCCTCCGGCATGGCCTCTTGGAGCCATGCGCGGACTTCTGCGCGGAACGCCTCTTCTTCTTCGCTGAAGGTCAGATTCATAGGCCTATCCGTGACACGAACTCGGCCCTGGCACCATGCAGCCAGGTCGCCGGCTCAACCTGCGAAGTAGCAGTGTGGGGCCGCCGCCCCGAGACAACCACCCACCCTCACAACGGCTTTCGCACCAGAAGATGGGGAATCCCAACCTCCGAGAAGTACGCCCCTTTAGTCACATATCCAGCCCGCACGTAAAAGCCCACAGCTGTTTCCCGAGCATGGGCGTACAGCTCGATGGCGCCCAGACTGCGGCCGTGGCGCTCGCAGAACTCCAGCATGGTCGATCCGATCCCCTGTCCTTGGCTCCCCACGGCCACCGCCACCCGCTTCATCCGGACCTTCGCGAGTTCCTCGACCAAGAGGCAAGTGGCCACGACCTCCCCACCAATGGTACCCACGACGTGGGTGCACGCGCGCTCGGCGACCATGTCTTCCGGCGTGGTCACGCGCCCTTCGGGGTTGCGCAGGATCTCATCGCGGAGGCGTACCGCCTCGAGATACTGAGGCGTTCCGTGGCCGATGATCGAAAACACCGGGGCATCAGGCATCCGATTGGGGATAGCCGGACGACGCCCGGGCCGCCAGGGTTGTTCTTTGGAGTCCGCAATTGCCAGTCCCGGTTTGACGCGGATGGTCGGATCGTCGTAGCTCGAGCGTCATGGAAGCCACCAACAACCGCCTCAGCCGCATCGTGAACAAGCTCAGCCAAGTCGCAGGACCCCTCGAAACGCGGGCGTTGAGCTTTGCTCTAGGACAAACCGTGAAGTTCGTCGGAACCGCGGGCCTCTCCGTGGACGAGCTGACCGCGGAGCGGGCGATCGTAAGCGTCAAGAACCGCCGGAAGGTCCAAAATCACATTGGAAGCGTCCATGCATGCGCGATGGCGCTGATCGCGGAAACGGCGACAGGCTTCGTCGTAGGCATGAACCTGCCCGATACGGCGGTCCCTGTCATCAAGTCGCTAAAGATCGACTACGTCAAGCGCGCAACGGGGGCGATGCGCGCCGAAGCCACGCTCACGGAAGAGCAGCGACGACGCATCATGACCGACCCCAAGGGCGATGTTCTTGTTCACTGCCGCGTGACGGACGAAACAGGTATCGAGCCGATACAGTGTGAAATGACATGGGCCTGGACGCCAAAACGACGCTAGCCGTCAGGTTCCGAATGGCACGCGGGCGACCCGCGCAGCCTCAGGCTCTTCCGAGCGGCGCGGGAGTCGAGCATGCATCGCGATCAGGGCACAAAGCATCACCAGCAACGACACGGCAGCCCACCACCAGCGACGCTGAATCGGGTCATCCGTGTAGATCACGACCGGCTCCAAGGGCCGGGCGGTCTCTCCCTCGAGGCCCGATCGCGGGGCGAACCGGGACTCGCGTGGCCCTAAGTGGCGGCGCGGAGGGCGATTGTCGGGTTTAGGGAACACCTTGCTTGGGATGTGGGTCACGCAGGTCGGGGTCTCACCCGGGTCGATCCACGAGGAAACCTTCGTGATCTCTTCCTGGGCGCGAGTGGGGTCGCACGGGGTTGATCCGTCGACATGTACTCCGGAGACGGCGCGCATGACTCTTCACGGAGTGCCAAATCGAGCGGACCTCGCCAAACGAGAAACTGCAGTCTTGAACTGCGCCGCCGCGAGCACGGATCGGTTCGTCAATGATTCGGCGCAACTGATCTTCGAATCTCAGGGAAGGTCGAGGTTACGGCTTCACGAGCGCCACGAGGAGTACCGCCACCGCAAGCGTGAGTTGAAACATGCGAAACCGTTGTGGCCATTGGGTTCGGAGCTGTCGCCACAATGCTGCGATCCCGGTGCTCGCGAGCAATAGGATCGCAGAGACGGCGAGCCCTTGCGCGACCGACAGGGTCGGTTCCCACAGCTTGGTCAGTCCGGGGTTGACCGGGGAGCCGTACAGCAAGAAGAGATGGGCCACGTAGATCACGAGGGTCTCCTGACCGAGGCGTGCGACTCGATCGGGGGCACGTGGGGTCGCGAGGCTTCGGCCGAGCCACCTCTCGAGTCCGCAGAGCGCCGCGAAGCTGAGAAGCACCAGCCCGAGTCGAGTAAAGAAGAAGATCGGACTCGTCTTCCAATACTCGTAGTCTCCCGCGACGTTCACGCCGGTACCTTCCAAGAGGTCGGCTCCCAACCACAACGATAGGCCTGAAAGCGCCAGACCGAGTGAGCGGCGGCGCCTGAGTCGACCGTCCTGCTTCATGCATAGGTAGGCCGCAATCACCCCGAAAAATAGGAAGCCGGTCCAGGGAAAGAGAGGAAAGAGCGAGCCCGTGTCGGCGTTCACATACGCCGCGAACCCAACGGGTAGCCAGTCTTCGACGGGGAGCCGCCAGGCGGCTGGGGCGCAAAAAACCAACGCGGCAGCCAGGAGGCCGGTCGCAGCGATGAAGGGCAGTCTCCGCTTGAGCAACCACACCAGCGCCTGCGCGATGACCAGCGATACCGCAATGTTCTCGAGGGCGCCTACTTGGAAGAACGCGCGCGCGTTGTCTCCCGTCGTGTCGGAGAGGAGTTGACGGAAGCTCAATTGGGGAAGGCTCAGCATATAGCCGATGAAGAGGAGCCACCCATATCGCTCGAGCCTCCTTCGAACCGCAGTGCCCGCGTGCGTGTGGAACGACCATTGGCGAAAGGTTGCAACCCCGAAGGCAACCCCCGACGAGAGGAAGAAGATCGGCGCAGTGAGCCCGTGCACGTAGTTGTGTCCCCGGAACCACGAAGCCTCGCGGACCACAGGGTCGAGAAGCGCGGTGAACACGTGCCCCTGAACCATGAGAACGACCGCCAAAAGGCGAAAGAGATCGAGGGCGCGCCAGCGCCCCAAGAGCGGCGGGGTGTGGGTGATCGTGACGGCCGTATTCGCTCCCGGATCGATCAACGAACCGAGTCCGCCCCTTCCCATCCCCAGTCGGAGTCGATACTCACCCCCAGATGCCACAGCACCAGAGAAGGAACGACGACTTGGCCCGGGCCAGATGCAAAGGCGGTCCCCTTCTTGGGCGCGACTTGCGAAACGATCAGCGGAATCGTGCGCTCTTCAGTCGACTGCCCGCCGTGGAGGTTTCCAAGGCCACCGTGATCGGTGATAACGACGACGAGCCAATCCTCCCCCTCGAACTCGGGTCGAGCCCGAATCGCTTCGACCATGGAGGAAACCTGAGCATCCGCGCCCTCAATGGCTGCGAGGTACTCGGGGGTCTCCGCGGAGAACGTGTGGCGATGCCCCTGGGCGTCGGGATTGTCAAGATGGACGAAAACGACATCGGGATCTTGACCACCAAGGTGATCGACGACGGCCGCCGCGACGAGTGCATCGGCCTCCTCCGAGCTCTCGGCCGAAGGGGAGAAGGCCACGTCCGCGTCTTCGGTGCCGAGGATCTGATCGTGGATTGGCGTCCACGTGACGAACGAAGACAAGGTTGCATCCGGGCGAACTTCGCGAATCCGACGAAAGAAATGGGGGTACTCGTCGAAACGTGAACCGGCGAAGTCGTTGAACTGGACTCCATGTTTGTCGACCCAGACGCCAGTCAAAATGCTGCTCCAACCCGGGCCGCTCAACGTCCGTTGCTCGGTCCGAGTGCCTGGTTGACCGCCGGCGAATGCGTCGCGGTAGATCGTTCCATCACTCGCGAGCGCGTCCATTCCGGGAGTCGATGCGGTATCGAGCGCGTCTGGGCGAACCCCATCAATCCCGACGACCAGCGCACGCGGAGTCGAAGGATCGCTGCCTCCGTCGCACGAGAGAAAGAGTGCAAGCAACAACGACCAGGAGCGGGTCATGCGCTCGAGGGTATCACGGCATCGCATCTGACGCGGGTATCGCCAATGGAGCTACGCCGCGGCTGCGGAGTTCCTCGGAGGAACCGACTGGACGATCATGTCCTCTTCACGTTTCATTTCCTGGCTCATGATCCGGTGGTACTGCTGAACCGTGGGAATGTCCCAGTCGTAGGAGGCCACCCGGTCAGAGACTTCAAAGAACGTCTGCGACAGATCATCCCGGGCAAGTTGGTAGCTACCCAGGTGGCGGTGCTCGATGACGGCACGGCTGAGCAGTTCCGCATCACGTAAGGCATTGGTAATGCCGTGGGCGGTGATGGGGTCACTCATGTAGCCGGCATCCCCAACGAGCGCCCAACCAGATCCCCAAGGCTGACGAAGGTAGCTCACCATGCCTGGAAAGAACCACATCTTGCCGCGCAGCTCTGCTCGATCGAGAGCGGCGCCCAGGTCTGGCGCGCTTGCCACGACGGTAGCCCGGAACCCGTTTCTCATCGCTCGCGGCGAGGTCGCGTCGCGATCCATGATCGACGCGAAGACCAATGTATCCCCCTGATTCGTGGGAATCGCGCCCGCGCCCATTCCGGGCCGATAGTACCACCGATTTCCGTCGACAGGGAGACCAGCAAAGTACCCATAAACCGTGGCTGAGGCGTACCGACCGGTCGTGTATTTCGCTGCGCCGACGGACGCCGCGACGCGCGAACTGCGCCCGTCCGCGCCGATCACCAAGCTCGCGCCGATCTCGCGACGTCCCCCTCGGCGATCTTCGACGATGACACCGCGAACCTGGTCGTGCGGATCCCCAAGAAGCTCGACGAAACGCATCCCGAATCGCACGTCCGCACCAGCTTGCTCCGCCGCATCCACGAGCGCTCGGTCCAGTACGGTGCGGCGCGGCGCGAAGAGCGAATCGACCCCGTGACGTGGTCTAATGTCGATCGACTGGACGCTCTGGGTCTCGTCGTCGCTATACCGAAAGGTCGTCTTGCGTACGGCAGGTGTCCCCGCGTCGCGAATCGCCGGAAGCACGCCCCAGCGATCGAGGAGCATCACAGCCGGGCGCATCAGCGCGTGGGTCGAGAGGGTATCGGCGCCGTAGCGCCCCTTGTCGAACACGAGCACGCGGAGTCCAGCCTCAGCCAACCGCATCGCAGTCGCCGCGCCAGCGACGCGGGCTCCGACGATGACGACATCGTAGTGCGGACGAAGAGAGGGATCAGTCATGGTCATCTCCTAGGCTTCAGGCGGCAATGGACGGGGTTGCGAGTCGAAGTGCAATATTGGCCGCGAGCGCGCGGGCATCGTTGCCGACGCCGTCGATGAAGCTCGACTTGCGTTGTCGCAGAAAGTTGAGACCAAGCGCATAGAGCCCTGCCGATGGGGTGACGCCACCGCGGTGAACGAGCTCACCCCGCGCATCGCGTACCGGGACGTGGAGCCATGGATACCGACGCGTGTACCCGGTCGCCCACAAGACGGTCTGAATGCCCTCGCCGGCGAGATCGATCTCTCGTGGCGCGGGCTGCACGTCGATTGGCGGTGCTCGATCTGGTTCGTCGGCAGCCATTCGGGTCTCGTCGACGAATACGTCGACCCGAGCCAAGACCCGGTTCAACTTCGTTTCCGCGGCCTCCATCGTGTCCGCGAGATCACCGGAGAAGCCCATTCGACCGTCGCGCGCACCCTCCGCACGGCCAACCAGTCGCACGCCTTCAGCCTGAAGCACTCCCAGGTCGATGGTCCGGTGGTCCGGTGTGCCCACGAGCTGCAGCGAGGGCTGTCGTCGGGCCGATTCTAGATTGAAGGCTTGGTCGGCACGTTCAGCGAGGAATCCCCCGCACTCGAGCCACCAGGACATGTCGCGGCCGCGATATCGACGCGGCATGCGGGTGTGCCGACCCACCGCGAGCGTGACGGGTCTACCCGAACGATGAATCTCGAGTGCAAGCTGAATGCCCGAGGCCGACGCGCCCACGACCACGACGCCCCCATCCGGAAGCTGGTCGGGATTCTTGTAGTCGGAGGGCACGAGTTGGTGCACCGCAGTCGAGAGCCCTTCCCCCAATTTGGGCACGAAGGGCGTGTCGCAGTGCCCCGTGGCGATGACGACGTTCGCGGCTTCCCAGCGCCCCTGGTCCGTGTCGACACGGTAGCCTCCATCACGCTTGATGACGGACAGAACCGTGGTCTCGTCTTGCACAGGGGCATCGAAGGATTGCGCGTAGCGCTCGAAGTACGAGACCACTTCAGGCATCGTCATGAACCCGTGCGGGTCCACGCCTTCATAGCGGAACCCGGGGAGCCGCATCTGCCAGCGGGGGCTAAGAAGGC
>JBATTM010000428.1:0-10846 GCA_049670545.1 Polyangiales bacterium | reverse complement strand
GCGTCATCATCTCTCTCGCGATCTCGTACGTGTTCGCCATGACCCTCGTACCGGCGCTCGCAGGGCTTTTTCTCAAGGGCCGGGAGCCTGGTTTCGGGAGAGGTGTCTGGCGTGACGGCGTTTCGTTCCCGAA
This sequence comes from Polyangiales bacterium, assembly GCA_049670545.1. Classification (GTDB taxonomy): domain Bacteria; phylum Myxococcota_A; class Polyangia; order Polyangiales; family Houyiibacteriaceae; genus SG8-38. The sequence goes on along the minus strand of JBATTM010000428.1, from coordinate 10,713 downwards.
ACTCACCGCACGGTTTGAGCGGTCCCTCGACTGGAGCTTGGCGAATCCGCGTCGCTCGATGCTGCTCGTGTCTGCGCTCCCGCTCCTCGGTGTGCTCGGCGCGCTCACGCTTCCCCAGCAGTTCTTTCCGCCCGCCGACCGCGACCAGTGCCACAGTGAGCTGCGGTTGCCGCAGCAGTCTTCGATCGAAGAGACCCGAGAGGCGGCCTCCCGTGTCGAGGAGGTGTTGCGGGCTCACGACGAGGTCCAGTCGGTCGCGTGGTTCATCGGTCGAAGTGCGCCTCCCTTTTACTACAACCTCAAGCAGGATCAGGACGGAAACCCGAGCTATGCCCAAGGGCAGGTGAAGCTCGCGTCGGTCGGCGCCGTCGAACGCCTGCTTCCCGTGCTGCAGCGTGAACTCGACGACGCGGTCCCGAACGCGCAGGTGCTGACACGGGAGCTCCTTCAGGGCCCTCCGGTCGATGCGCCGATCGAGTTTCGCATCTACGGTCCCAATCTCGACACGCTACGGGCGCTCGGGCTGGAGCTTCGGGAGCGTATCTCGCGAGTGCCGACCGTCGTGCACTCGCTTACGACCCTCACGGCGACATCACCGAAGATCTGGCTGCGCGCGGACGAAGAGCAGACCCGCTTGGCGGGCCTCGACCTCGTTCAGATCGCGAATCAGCTCAACTCTCGACTCGAGGGTGTCCCTGGGGGGTCCATCCTAGAAGACAATGAGGAGGTCCCAGTTCGTGTGCGGGTCGCCGACCGAGCACGATCCGTGCTTGATGAGATCGGCTCCACGTCGCTATTGTCGCCCGCGGTGCAGGCACAGGGCGCGACTGGATTTCCAGGAATACCCCTAGAAAGTCTCGTCGACGTCGAGCTCCGACCCTCCCTCGATGGCGTCCCGCACCGAAACGGACGGCGCGTCAACATCGTTCGCGGATACACAGAAGCGGGAGTGTTTCCCGACGAGGCGTTTCGTGCGCTTGCGCAGGTGCTGGAGGAGGACCCGATCCTCGTTCCCCCGGGCTACCGGCTCGAGACGGGCGGCGATGCCGCCGAGCGGAGCGATGCCATGGGCAACCTCTTCGCGTACGTGCCGGTCTTGGTCCTCCTGATGATCGCGATCGTGTCGCTCAGTCTAGGTAGTTTTCGATTGGGAGCGACCGTGTTCATCGTGGCGTTGCAATCGATGGGCCTTGGCCTGTTGAGTGTCGCGCTCTTTCGTTTTCCGCTCGGCTTCCAGGCGCTCATTGGGTTGGTCGGCCTCGTTGGTGTCGCCATCAATGCGGCGATCATCATCAACGCGGCGCTGCGGGAGGATCCCGCCGCGGTGCGCGGAGATGCGCTGGCGGTTCGGAGGGTCGTGGTCGGCGAGACGAGTCGTCACATCGTCTCGACGACCATTACGACGTTCGGCGGCTTCCTCCCACTGATGCTATCGGCGGGCGGTTTCTGGCCGCCGTTCGCGACCGGCATTGCAGGGGGGGTGGTTCTGTCGACAGTCGTCTCGTTCTACTTCGTTCCAGCCGCGTTCCTTCTGATCACGCGCCGCCACCCGGTGGTGGAGTTCGACTCTGAGCCTCGTGACCGAGCCCGTGACCTCGTATTGGAGCCTGCAGAATGAAACCAATCTTGGTGTTCCTCCTCGTCGTCTTCCTCCCGCAAACGAGCGCGCTCGCGCAGAGCAAATCCCCGGACCCGGTCCAACCCGCCGGGCTCGAGGGGGTCGACGATCACGGTGTGCCGCGGAGCCTAGATTTCGATCGGCTCCTCGAAGAGCCGGGCCAACGATGGTCGATGCCTCGGATCGCGGCGCGCGCCGTCAACACGGTCCATCTCGTCAACGCCGCCGACGATCGCGTTGAACAGGCGGTCGCGACTACGCAGCAGGTAAAGGCTGCCGCGATTCCTCGCATCAATCTGCGCGGTCGATATACGCGGCTCAGCCAGATCAACAACGTCCCGCTCGTTCCGCTAGACATCGACTTCGAGGCCGCCGAGGCGACGCTCGCAGAGGTACAGGACCCGGCGGCTCAGGAGCTGCTCGGCGCCAACCTGCAGGTGCTCGAGGCGATTTCCAGTGACTCGATTCCCGTACCGCGCAACCGCTACAACTTTCGGGCGGCGGTCAGCTACCCCGTCCTCCAGCTGTTCCTTCAGATTCTTCCAGGGATCCGATCCGCCGAGCACGGAGAAACCGCCGAGCGGTTTCAGGCGAACGTCGTCCGAAACGACGTCGCCCTCGAAGTGATCGAGATCTATATGAATCACGCGCGCGCGCGAGGGGCCCACGCGGTCGCCGAGCTTGCAGTCCGTCAAGCCGAGGAAAACCGAGCGCAGGCCGAGGCGCTCCTTCGGGGCGGTGTCGGCAATCGTCCCGACGTCCTACGTTTCGAAGCGCGCGTCGCGGCGGCGCAGAGGGCTCGCGCGGAGAGTTTGGCCCAAGTCGATTCGACGGCCAACGCCTTGCGCACGCTCCTCGATATTCCCGGGGAGGGCCCGCTGGCGTTCCAAGAGCGATTCAACGAGGTGCCAGAGCCTTCCGTGACGGAAGGCCGGGAGGACCTGATTGACGCAGCCTGGAAACTGCGGGACGAACTGCAAGCTGCGAACGCTGCCGTGAAGTCGCGCGAGTACGCGGTGAGAGTCTCGCGTGGAGCCATGGCGCCCACGCTGGGCGTCGAGGCGGGTGCCGACTATGCGCGTCCAAACCCCCTGTTCATTCCTCCGATCGACGACTTTCGGACGAGCTGGAACGTGTCGGCCGTTGCCAACTGGTCCCCGGACGGCACCTACACTGCATCGAGGGCCAAGCGGCGAGCCCTCGCAGAGCTCAACGAAGTGGAGGAACAGCGTCAGCAGCTCCGTGACCTAGTTCGGATCGAGGTCGTGCGGGCGCACGCCGCCTACGAGGCATCGTTCGAGTCGGTGCGCGCGGCAAAGCGGCAGGTGGAAGCCGCGGAAGAAGCGTATGATGCGAAGCGTCGCGGCTTCGAGGTTGGCGTCTTTGATGCGACCGAAGTCATCGATGCCGAGGTAGATGCCAATCGTGCCCGGCTCGCCCTGATCGACGCAGCCGCCCGCCTGCGCATACGAGAGAGTACACTCCGAACCGCGATCGGCGAGCATCTCTGGGAGTGAGCGCTCCTGTCTCCGAAAGGTACACAATGATCGATAGAAACCACCTCGCACGCCTCGTCTTGATCCCGATGGTCTTCACGGTGCCGGGCCTCGTCGGTGCGCAAGACGCGCAGGGGGTGCTCACCGTCGAGGTACAGAACATCAAGAACGACACAGGGCAGATTGGGTGCTCCCTGTTTGCCAACGCCGACGGGTTTCCGAACAAGTCGGACAAGGCGCTAGACGTGGTGTTCGTCCCTCCGAAAGCCCGGAAGGCCACCTGCGTCTTCAAGAACGTCAAGCCGGGAACCTATGCCGTCTCGGTGATGCACGATCTCGACAAGGACGGCAGCCTCGATTCGAGCCTCATGGGTCGCCCCAAAGAACCCTGGGCGGTCTCCAACAACGCGCCGGTGGAACGTTTTGGGCCCCCGAAGTTCGACGCGGCGAAGTTCAGGTTCGACGGTGAGATCAAAACGATCAAAGTGAAGCTGGCTCTCTAGGACGATCGCGCTGCGCTTCGTTCGCGACCTCGCCGTCGCCCGCTCGCAGCGATTGCTGGTGCATCGCAGTCAGGAACCGAAGGACTCCGTCCAGCATGCGTGCGGTTCGAGGAGAGGCGAAGACGTCGAACGCATGCTGCGCGCCGAGAAGCTCCGCGTAAAAGACTTGCGCTTCCGACGTCGTCCGCAGCCTGTCGCGAAAGAGCCGGGCATCCTCGACGGGTGCGAGGGTGTCTCGGGTGCCGTGGATGATCAGAAACGGTGGCGCGTCCCGATGGACGCGATCCAAGGGTGACGCCCGCTCGTAGTCGCTTCGCGAGTCCTCAAAAAACGACTTCATGACCCACGGTTCAAGGAGTGTGGTGCGCATCGTGGGTAGGTGGGCGCCAAGACGGTTGGTGAAGTCGTACACGCCGTACACTGGGATCGTGGCCTGGACACGGGTATCGGCATCCTCGAAGCCTGGTTGGTACTCGGGATCGTTTGCGGTGAGGCCCACCATCGCAGCCAGATGGCCGCCAGCAGACCCGCCGGTGCACGCGATGAAGCTTGGATCGACGCCGTACTCTTCCGCGTGGTCCCGAATCCACTTGAGGGCGTATTTCAGATCCTCGAGGTGCTCCGGCCACGTGGCTGCCGGGCTCAGGCGATAGTTCACGTTGAAACAAACCCAACCGTTGGCCGCGAGGTGGCCGATGAGCGGCCATCCCTGCTCGCGCTTGTCGCCGATGATCCACGCACCACCGTGTACCTGCATGATTGCTGGGCGCTTCACGCCTGGCTCTACGGGCATGGCCACGTCGAGCTTGAGTCGTCGCCCTCCAACTTCCCGGTAGACGAGGTTTCGGACGACGCGAACGCCCTTCCTCCGAAACAGAAAGGGGAGTGCGACTTGCAACCCCGGCAGTCTCAGCGAATCGATGGCATCAGGGAGATCGACCAAGGCCTCATCAAACGCGTTGCGGGCTTTCCCCCCGGCGCGGAAGAGCGTCAGGAGCCCTCCCCACGAAACCAGCGTGACGCCCATGCCGACCTGACCCTGGAGCGTGCGGAAGGCGCCCAGCTCGACGAAGACGACCGTGGCGATCGCCTGCCACACGATATGTTGCAACGCCAGTTCGGCCGTCAGCCAGGAACCAAAGAAGCTCGGCACGAACAGCGCGGGGATTCTACGGACGGGAACGAAGGCGTTGAGCGTGAACAGCGCGCCTATGGTGCTGACCGCGAGAAACAGCCAGCCGACGGTCCCTTCATCCCAACCCATGCCTTCTGGCGTTCTAGCACGTTCCGCGATAAGCCGGTCCCCAATGGACGACCCGAACCTGTCCTACTCGCGGCTTACGCATCTTCCGGACCGTCCGATTCAGAGGCTTCAACGTCCGTTCGCGGCGTTCCTGCATGTTGAATCTGCAAGCGGGATCTTTCTGCTCATCTGTACGGCGGTTGCGTTGATCCTGGCCAACTCCCCGTACGCTGCCGCGTACGATCATTTCTGGCACCAAGAGCTGCGCGTTGCGGTCGGTGAGTTCGAGTTGTCGTACTCGTTGTCACACTGGATCAACGACGGGCTCATGCTGATCTTCTTCTTCGTGATCGGGCTCGAGATCAAACGCGAGATCGCCATCGGTGAGCTCAGCGATCCGAAGAAAATCGTACTCCCTATCGCTGCGGCGATCGGTGGCGTCGTCGTACCTGTGGCGGTCTACCTGGCGTTTCAGTACGGCAAAGAGGGTCAGTCGGGGTGGGCTGTGCCGATGGCCACCGACATCGCATTCGTCGTCGGCTGCATGTCGCTGCTCGGTCGTCGCATCCCCCACGGGCTCAAGATTCTCATGCTCTCCCTTGCGATCGTCGACGACTTGATGGCGGTGTTGGTGATCGCGATGTTCTACACATCGTCGATCAGTGGGGCGTGGCTCGCGGGGGCAATCCTTGGACTGCTGGTCGTGGTCGCCATGAACCGCGTCGGGGTGCGGTCGATCGGCCTGTACGTGATCGTCGGCGGTTGGGTCTGGCTGTGTACACTGAAGTCAGGAATCCATCCGACGATCGCGGGCGTGATTCTCGGGCTCCTTACACCCGCGAATCCGTGGCTCGGCGGCCAGAAATTCATGGGCTTTCTGAGGCATACGGATGAAACGCTCCGCAAGGAGGAGACGACGCTAGACAAGGCGCGTTCGGTCGTGGCTGATTTGTCCTTTGCGTCGCGCGAAGCGGTATCGCCGCTCTTCCGGTTGGAGACCAGCCTTCACCCATGGGTGGGCTTCTTCATCATGCCGGTGTTCGCATTGGCCAACGCAGGCGTCACCGTGGAACCGAGCCTCATCACCCAACCCGTGGCGGTCGCCGTCGCCGCTGGCCTCTTCTTTGGGAAAGGCATCGGCATTTTCTCCGCTGCATGGCTTACGGAAAAGCTAGGCTGGGCCGCGCGTCCTGAGGGAGTGACGTGGCCGATTCTCGCAGGTGCGGCGCTACTTGGTGGCATCGGATTCACAATGGCGCTCTTCATTGCATCCCTCGGTCTGACGGGTGACCTGTTGGTCGAAGCCAAAATCGGTATCATCATTGGGTCGTTCGTCAGTGCTGTCGGTGGTCTGTTCGTCCTCACGCGGGTCACCAGGTAACGTTCCATCCGCATGCGTTTGTGTCTTCTCGTTGTCGTTTTCGTCGTTGCTGCGTCTGCCGACGCACAGGACGCACCGATGTTCTACTCGTACATCGGCGATTCGGGTCGCACAGTCTACGTCAACCGGTTCTCGTTGATCCCACCGGAGAAGCGCGCGAAGGCACGCGCGGTCGATCTCTCGGAGGTCAGCCTCAACTCGGAACTCGCCGAAGAGCTTTCCGGCGCTGTCGTCAAAGAGATTCAGTACCTCAAGAAATCAGATCCTTGTGAGAGGGCGCGGGCGGAGAGACAGATCAGTACATGGCGCCACATGTGGTCCCGGCATGGGCCCTGGATTCTCTCGAGCATGGCTGCGCTCCTCTTGGTCCTTCTCTCGCCTTGGATGATTCGTCGAACCCCGCAGGGGGTGTGGCCTCGATTCTTGATGGTTGCGCTGCCCGCGCTGGCCATGACGACGCTCTTGGCGCTGGCAGCGTCGCGCGTCAGCAGCTCTCTCGAGGCTGTGGACGAGCTTGCGAAGCTCTGCGACGCCAATGAAGGGGAGGCCGGGCCAAGCACGCAATTGATGAGGCTCAACGAAATGAACGCCTACATTCAGCAGCTGTACCGCGAGCGACACGAGCAAATCGAACGAATCGGAGAAATGGAATGAACGCCGACCTCGACCATGACGACACGACTCGGTGCCCACTTTGCGGCGATGGAAACGAGTGCGCCGTCGCAGCCGGTCGTGACCCGAGCGGCTGTTGGTGCATGACGGCGACCATGGATGCGGCTGCGCTGGCTGCGATCCCCGAGAAGGCACAAGGCCGGGTCTGCATTTGCGCCAAGTGCGCGTCCGGGCAGGTGCCGTTGTCCTGAACGCCAGCCTTGCCTAGGACGAGAACCCTCAGAGTTCTGTAGAGGTTTGGGGTGCGCTGTAGTAAAAATACGCCTTCAACGACGACCGCGGAGGCGACATACGATGAGTGACAAGAAGATTCGATTCGGGGGTGCGAAGACGGACGTCGATTGGGATGAGCGACTCTGCATCCACATTGGGGAATGCGGTCGTGCCGACAACGAGCTTTTCGTGGGGGGCCGCAAGCCTTGGTGTCGGCCTGACGACGTGAGCGTCGAGCAGGTGGCGGATGTCGTGGACCGGTGCCCGAGCGGTGCGCTCACCTATGCCCGCAAGGATGGGGGCGACACCGAAACGGCCGACGACGACAATACCGTCCGGGTCATGTACAACGGGCCCCTATTCGTTCGCGGTCGACTCGAAGTCGACGGTGCGGCGCCTGACATGGATGGGGTCCGGTTCCGTGCGGCTCTGTGTCGCTGCGGCCTGTCCAAGAACAAGCCCTTTTGTGACAACAGTCACGGGGAGGGCCGCTTCACGGACTACGGCGCCGTGGGTGAGTCCGGTGAAGCGATCGACTCGAAGGGTGGAATCCTCAAGGTAGGCCGTGCGGCGAACGGGCCACTCTTGTTGAATGGCAACTTTGCGATCGTCGCCTCGAGCGGCCGAGTGGCTTGGTCCGGCACGAAGGCGGCGCTCTGCCGATGTGGGCAGTCCAAGAACAAACCTTTTTGTGACGGCGCGCACAAGGATGCGGGCTTCCAAGCCGAGTAGCCGGCCATCAAGCCTGAGGAGGTGACGTGAGTTTTTCGACGATGATGGATCGCCCCCTGCTGATCTCGGACCTGTTCGAACACGGCCGCAAGATGTATCGCGACAGCCGCGTCATCACGGTAGAGGAGGGCGACGATCGAATCGCGACCTACGCGGAAGTCGGCGATCGTACGGCCCAGCTCGCGAACGCGCTTGCGAAGCTCGGCGTCGGATCGGAAGATCGAGTTGCAACGTTCTGCTGGAACAGCCAGGAGCACATCGAGGCGTACTTCGCGATCTCCTCGATGGGGGCCGTCATGCACACGCTCAACATTCGACTGTTCCCCGAGCAGCTATCGTTCATCATCAATCACGCCCAAGACAAGATCATCATCGTCGATGACAGTTTGGTGCCCCTGCTCGGCACGGTCGCGAAAGACATGGCGACCGTCGAACACATCGTCGTCGTGGGCCCCGGGGACGACGCACCGCTGCGCGCGGCGCCGAACGCGGTGTTTCATCGGTACGAAGAGCTGCTCGCCGGCGAGCCGACGTCGTTCGACTGGCCCACCCTCGATGAGAGGGCGCCCGCTTCGATGGCGTACACCAGCGGAACGACCGGCGACCCGAAAGGCGTGGTGTACAGTCATCGGTCTACTGTCCTGCACTCCTTCGCGCTCACGTCGGGAGCAGTCGCTGGTCTTCACGATCGCGACACCGTTCTCACCATCGTGCCGATGTTTCATGCCAACTGCTGGGGACTCCCCTACGCGGGGTGGTGGGTTGGGACGGACTTCCTGCAGCCGACCCGGTTTCTCCAGCCCGAGCCGCTTGTCCGCATGATCGAACAGCACCGGCCGACGTTGGCTGGTGCGGTGCCGAGTATCTGGACTGGGGTTCTCAACTACGGCGACACCCACGACATTGACCTGTCCTCGTTTCGCCTCGTGATTTGCGGCGGATCGGCGGTGCCCGAGTCTCTCATGCGCGCGTTCGACGAGCGGTATGGCGTTCGCATCTTACAGCTATGGGGTATGACGGAAACCAGCCCGGTTGGCACGATCGCAGAGCCTCCGCGCGGGGTCGAGGGCGAGGCCCAGTGGGCGTACCGAAGCCGAACCGGACGCGCGGTGGCGGGAATCGAGCTGCGAACCGTCGGCGAGGATGGCGAGCCGCTACCCTGGGATGGTGAATCGGTTGGCGAGATCGAGGCACGCGGGCCGTGGGTGACCGGCAGCTACTATGGTGTCGAGGCGCCGGAAAAGTTCCACGATGGTTGGCTTCGGACGGGGGACGTCGGCTTCATCGACGAGCGAGGGTATGTGCAGATCACCGATCGCGCGAAGGACGTGATCAAGTCTGGAGGAGAGTGGATCTCCTCGGTCGAACTCGAGAATACCTTGATCGCCCACCCCGAAGTTGCTGAAGCAGCGGTGGTCGGTGTCCCAGACGAGAAGTGGGACGAGCGTCCGCTCGCATGCATCGTTCGGAAAGGGGAAAGCAACGTCAGCATCGCAGAACTCCGGGACTATCTCGCGGACAAGGTTGCCAAATGGTGGGTCCCCGAGCGCTGGGCCTTCATCGATGAGATCCCCAAGACCAGCGTCGGCAAGTTCGACAAGAAGGTACTCAGGGCGCAGCACGCGGAGGGCCTGCTAGACGTCCAGAGCGTCTGAATGGGCGTTCGTCAGCAGCACGTGAGCTGGTTTCTCGTTTCCTCGGCCGCCCGGCGCAGTAGGCGCAGGCTTCGAATCACCTGCGGGCGGTCCTTCTTCGGGATTCGGTCGAGAATTATCTCGATGCTCTGCTCTGTAAGCTCTGCGAGTCGTTCTGCCTCTCGTTTCCCACTCCTCGTCAGCGTGATCGAGAACCGACGAGCGTCCTCCGCACTCTGCCTTCGCTCAACCCAGCCCCGGTTCTCGAGACCGTCGACGAGGCGGGTCATCGCCCCCTTGGTCACACGCGTATGCGCTGCCAACGTCGACACGTCCCAGTCTCCTGTTCGGAGGGTTTGCATGAGAACGCATTGCGCCGGCGTGACGGTCCCGCAACACACTTGCTCACGCTCGAACGTGGCGAACATGCGGCAGAACGCGACCACGTCATCCAGCGCTTCGCTCATGGCTTCGTCGCAGTGATCGAGTAGCTGAAGACCGTGTCCGCGATGGAGTCTAGACGCTCTTGACCGACGAGGGCGACTGCTGCTTTCCACATCGGGTCTTGGAGGTCTGCGGTCAGGAGGGAGCTCGCAGGCGTTCGGGTGTATTCGAGGCGCTCGAAGCCTGCTCGGCGAATGTGGTCGAAGTACTCCTCTTCCGTGGATGCACCGCCCACGCAGGCGATCCACGCCGCGGCATGCCGAGCGATTTCTTCCGGCAGAGGCTCGCTGAGCAGAATGTCGCTCACGGCGAGCCGTCCGCCTGACTTGAGCACCCGATGGGCTTCACGAAAGACGCGTGGCTTGTCCGGGCTCAAGTTGATCACGCAGTTTGAGATTACGACGTCTGCAGTTTCGGAAGAGATGGGTAGATTCTCGATGAGTCCCTCTCGAAACTCGACCGTTCGTGCGTACCCCGCAGTCACCGCGTTGACTCGTGCTCTCTCGAGCATCTCAGGCGTCATGTCGACGCCGATGAAGCGCCCCTCGGACCCTAGTTTCGGTGCGGCGAGCAGACCGTCGAATCCCGCGCCGGAACCCAGGTCGATCACGACTTCTCCCGGAGAAAGGCTCGCCAGCGCGGTCGGGTTGCCGCAACCAAGGCCAAGGTTCCCCTCGGCCGCAGGGCCTTCGATGTCGTCCTCGGTGTACCCGATCCTCGCGGCGGTCTCAGTGCGATTGGCAGGGGCTCCGCAGGAGGGAAGGGAGTCGCTTACAG
>JBATTM010000427.1:0-2412 GCA_049670545.1 Polyangiales bacterium | reverse complement strand
CTCATGGGGGTGTGCGTGTGCATATTAATCAAGCCTGGAATCAAGGCATGGTGCGCTAACGACACCTCACTGTCTCCAGGGTACCGTGAGCGAGCCTGATCGGTAGGCAGCAGGTCAATCACAAGCCCGTTTTCCATGACGACACTATGATCTTCCAGCACGGCACGGGCCGGCCTGACGGGCACAATATACCTGGTGCTGATCAGACTGCGGGTACTCACGGGTATTAGCTGTAACCGGCTAAAGAAAAAGGGCCGGCCAATCTATTCTTTTGCTCTTCCAACATATTCCCCTGTGCGGGTATCCACTTTAATGAGTTCTTCGTTCGCAACGAACAAGGGAACACGTACTACGGCACCCGTCTCCAGGGTTGCCGGTTTACCGCCGCCTCCGGACGTATCTCCCCGAACACCCGGATCCGTTTCAACCACTCTCAACTCAACGAAATTGGGCGGAGTTACCGTCAGCGGATTGCCGTTGTAGAGCATCATCAAACAGATGTCTTCTTCTTTCAGCCATTTGACAGCATCGCCCATTGATTCTTTCGAACAGGCATGTTGCTCATAGGACTCCGGTTCCATGAAGTGCCAGAAATCACCATCGTTGTAAAGATACTGAACATTCAGTTCAAAAATATCAGCGGCCTCCACCGATTCACCAGAGCGAAATGTACGTTCTATTACGCGTCCACTTTTTAGATTTCTAACTCTTACCCGGTTAAACGCTTGCCCTTTCCCAGGTTTTACGAATTCATTTTCAACGATATTGTAGGGATCTCCATCCAGGAGTATTTTCAACCCACCGCGAAATTCACTTGTGTTATAGCTTGCCATTTAAGTCTCCACATTTTGGTGCAGTAATCATACTGTGCGCCCTTCTCATTAATTAGACCGTGTTACCCCGACAAAGAAGTGCGCATTCTAGCGCTTATTGAGTCCATCAAACAGCTTGATAGTCATTAGCACTGTGGAGATTTATAGGAATTATTTTTCGTGTTTTATTATTCACGCAAAGGATGCTTGTGATTAGCTACGTAGCAAGGCTTGTAGTTTAAATCCTGGACAGAGATCGCCAAATGCTGGCTATTAACTGTAATTTCCATAGTGAATCAGTCATAATCATTACTCTTCTGTGCTGAAGCTAAACTGGAATTTAAATTCAAATAATTACTTAATTAATTGATTTAAGATAGATAAATATGGTAAAAATCCCTATGGAAAAGGGGTCGGGAGATAGAATGCTATGGAGAGCATGAACCTCATTGTCACGGACAGCTCTCCTGAATTAGCGGAGCAAATCAATTCTTTGCTGCGCAATTCAGGAATTAAAGTTCATGTGATTCATGCAAGTAAAGCTATTGAGGTCAAGCGTTCGCTTGATCATGATGCTCCTGTTCTTATTGTTTATTCCAGCCCGGACCCAGCCAAAGCAAGCGTGGAGGAAGTCTGTTCTCTGGCAAATCAATATTCTGTTCCATTCGCTTTGTATTCAGATTTCGAAAATCCAGCCGAACTAACTGAGACTCTCAAATCCACTGCCTGTCTTGTCATCTACGCGGAAGACGAGTCTTTGCTAACAGATACGGTCAGTCGCTTGGTTTCCTCTCACGAAATGAATCGCAGCCAGGCACGTCAACGCAACCAGCTGGAAGAACTGGAACATCGGTATGACTTACTGCTGGAAAGCGGCCGGGATGCTATGGCCTATATTCATGAGGGACTTCATGTTTACGCCAACCGAGCCTACCTCGAGGCTTTGCGGGTCAAAGACATTTCAGAAATCGCCGGCTTGTCATTACTGGAACTCATGCAGGCGGATGGCCTGAATCTTAAGAAAGTTTTACAGGGTCTGTCTCGCGGACAATTGCCTGACGATTCCCTGGAAGTGAATGTCTTACGCCCGGACGGATCTAAATTCGAGGCTAATATCACTTTCTCTCCTGCCCGATTTGACGGCGAGGAGTGCACGCAGATGCTGGTGCATGAGCGAGATGCTGCATCTGAGCTAAGCGCAGAAATTGAACGCATGCGTGTAACCGATCCGCTCACGCAACTTAGAAACCGACGCGCATTCTCCGACACACTCGAAGCCGAGCTTGCTGAACCCAAGTCAGTAGATTCCGTTGCGGCGGTACTCTATCTTGAGCCCGATGGCCTGGCTGAATTGCAGGAAGAACTTGATGTTGCCAGCATGGACGCTTTCATCGTCGACATCGCAAATGTGCTGAAGTCCTGCCTGCAAGAAGATGACATAACGGCTCGAATCAGCGACCACGGATTTTCCGTTCTGACGAAACAGGAAAACATTGAACAGGTTGAAGAACTTGCAGCCGAAATACTCAAGACGTATTCCACCCACCTGGTAGAAATCGAAGATCGATCCATTTCCATCACGTGCAGCATGGGCATAGCA